>JBAYTM010000369.1:0-3222 GCA_041675685.1 Thiohalobacteraceae bacterium | reverse complement strand
CTGCCGCTCGACAAGGTCATCGAGACGCTGAGCGCCGGCGCGGCCGGCAGTTGGTTTCTTGAAAAGCGCGGCCCGACGCTGGTGCGCGGCGAGTTCGCACCGGGCTTCAAGATCGCGCTGCATCACAAGGATCTGCTGATCTGCAAGGCGATCGCGGAACGTCACGGGGTCGCCCTGCCGGTGGTGGAAATGACGCTGATCCATTACCGGCGCCTGATGCAGGCGGGTTATGGCGACGAGGACATTTCGGCGTTGTTCCGCGAGAAGCGCGGCCTGTTCTCCGCGCCCGCGCCGGAGGAAGATTCCGCGCGCTGACAAAAGGCGCGACCACCGGCCTGGGAATCCGTCGGGCTAGTGGCGCGACGTTCGAACTGCGCCGGATGTGAGGTGACGCCGAAAACATCCGGCACCAAGTACGCCTTGCCGGCTCTTGTCGGGGCGGGCAGCCTGTTCCTCACCGGAGGATTCACGCTTAGGATGGTGGCCAGGCCGCCACTCCGTAGAGCGGGCGCCACCAACTTTCAGTCGAGAGCACTCATGAGCTACAAGAACGTCGAGATTCACAAGAAGGCCAACGTCTATCACGGTGGCCATGTCACCAGCCGTACCGTCATCACCTCAGACGGCGAGATGAAGACGCTCGGCGTGATGTTGCCGGGTCTGTACCGCTTCAGTACCGAGGCGCCGGAGACGATGGAACTGACCCAAGGTCGCTGCCTGGTCAAGCTGGCCGGCGACGATCACTGGACCGAATACGCGGCCGGCGAAAGCTTCAGCGTGCCGGCCAACTCGCATTTTGAAGTCGAGGTCACCGAGCTGCTGGATTACATTTGTCACTTCGGCTGATCGGCGGTCGGTCGGGTTGCGCGTTCGAGCTGCGTCAACCCGCGCAAGGCGGCTTCCCGATCGCTCCCGCACATGTCCAGGCTGGGCCGCAGGCCCGAGCAGCAGGCGGGCCGCTCCGGTCGTCCAAACAGCTTGCACCGCAAATCCTCGTCGAGCTGCACACAGGGCACACCTGCCGGTTTGCCCCCGGGCAATCCCGGTATCGGGCTGGAAATGGACGGCGCGATGCAGCAGGCGCCGCAACCTGCCCTGCATTGGACAACGGAATTTTCCGACATGGCCTCTGCACCGGTGTTGCGGAAGGGGTGCCGATGGACGACCGGCGCATTAGGCCGGGCCGCGTGCCGCGACCACCTGCGGGCGGCGCCGTCTCCCGCCGCGCGGTCGGCAGGGTTCAAGGGGCGAACAGCTGCTCCAGTGCCTCGTCCACACGCGCCGCGGCCGCCGAAGCGTTCCCGGGCCCGGTCGCGGACCGACCGCTCGCCAGTTCGAGATCGGTGCGCGGGTCGTGCAAGCGAATGGTGAGTCTTTCCAGAGTGCCGTTTTGCCACTCCCCGGCATAGGCGACCTTGATCGCGGCCTCGGCCGGCATATCGGTCGCCAGGCCCGCCGTGGCGTCATAACCGCGCCGCTGCAGGCCTTGTACGATCAGCACCCCGAGCCCGTGCGCGTCGGGCGTCGATTTCACTACATAGAAGTGCTTGCCCGTCGATGTTTCGGCGGCGGAAAACACCGGTGCCGGCGTTTGCGGCGCGGCGACGCAGCCGGTGAGCACGACGAGCGCGCAGAAAAACAGCACATGGATGAGCGTGGATGGCATGACAAACTCGGGTTCTCGTTGGTCTGCCCGCGAACATAACAAACAACAGAGGCGTTACCAACCGGAACGCGCAAGGCGGCAGGCGCTCGTATCTGTTGCAGGCCGTTGCGCCGAACTCTTCAAACGGCGCTTCAGCCTTTGATCTTCAGCAGGATGGCGTCGAGCTGATTTTCCTTGAGTCGCGCGCGCGCGGTGTTCAGCGTGTCCAGATCGTTGAACGGCCCGACCCGGACCCGGTGCCAGGTCTCGTGGTTGTTGATGGTCACGGTCTGGATACCGGCCTGCAGGCCGAGCAGGGCCAGGCGGGCCTTGAGCTGATCGGCTTGTTGCAGGGTGCGGAACGAGCCGGCTTGCAGCAGATAGGTGCCGGGCGCCTCCACTTGGCGCACCCCTTCGCGTGGCTTGCCGGTGATCTCCTGGTCCGGCACCACCACCTCCGCCTCGGGCAGGATCGTATAGAAATCGAAGCGCGGTTTCGGTGGCGGCGGCACGGGCGAGGGCGCGGTCTTGCGCACGTCGCGCGCCTCGCGCGTCGTCTGCGGGACTTTCAAGGTCTGAGCCTTGGGCGCCGGCGCCGATGGTGCGATTTCGGGGCTCTCCTGGCGCTGCTGCAGATAGATCAAAAACGCAACGAACAGGCCAATGGCCAGGCCGGCGAGCAGCCACAGCCAGCCCGGACGGGACTGGCGCTTGCGACGTCTCGGTGTCGCTCTGTGTTTGTAATCCCTGGACATGGTTGCACTGCGTGGCGCCGCCAAGACGGCCCCGGTTCGACCCCGTTTACATGCTGTCCGGCGCGGAGACGCCCAACAGACCTAGGCCGTTGGCGATGACCTGGCGCGTGGCCTGGATCAGGTTCAGGCGCGCATTGCGCAGCGCGCCGTCCTCGACCAGGAATTGATGGGCGTTGTAGTAGGTATGAAAATCGTTCGCCAGTTCGCGCAGATAGTGGGCGATCTGGTGCGGCTCGTGGTTCAGCGCGGCATTCTCGATGACTTCCGGATAGCGCGACAGGCTGACCAGCAGCGCCGTCTCGTGCGATTCGTCGAGGCGATGCAAGTGCGCGGTGCCTTCGGCGGCGTTCCACGCCAGACCCTTCTCGGCCAATTGCCGTAGCACACTCATGACCCGCGCGTGGGCGTACTGGATGTAATACACCGGATTGTCGGCCGACTGCGACTTGGCCAGATCGAGGTCGAAGTCCAGATGCTGCTCGCATTTGCGCATGACGTAGAAGAACCGGCAGGCATCCTTGCCGACCTCCTGGCGCAATTCCCGCAGCGTGACGAATTCGCCGGAACGCGTCGACATCTGCGCCTTCTCGCCGCCGCGATACAGGATGGCGAACTGCACCAGCAGCACGTGGAGCTTGGCGGGGTCGTCGCCGATCGCCGCGAGCGCGGCCTTCACGCGCGGCACATAGCCGTGGTGGTCCGCACCCCAGACGTCGATGACGCGCGAATAGCCGCGCTCCATCTTGTTCATGTGGTAAGCGATGTCGGAGGCGAAATAGGTCGTCTGGCCGTTGTCGCGGACCACCACCCGGTCCTTCTCGT
>JBAYTM010000368.1:0-3233 GCA_041675685.1 Thiohalobacteraceae bacterium | reverse complement strand
CCGGCGTCTGATGAACCAACATCACCCGGACAAACTGGTCGCCAAAGGCCTGCCGGAGGAAATGGTCTCGCTCGCCACCGAGAAGACCCAGGAGATCAAGGCCGCCTACGAGACCATCAAGGCGGCGCGCGGAAAGTGACGGAAGAAAGAGAGCTTTAACCGCGAAGGTGCCAAGACGCGTAAAGATGCGCAAAGAATTAAGGAATCTCGGATCAACGCCTCTGTCGTCGTTCCGGTACTAGTCGAAATTCACAGGACAGCGGCCTCGGTGCCGGCCTTCGCCGGCATGACGATTAAGGAAACTCTGATCAATCCCAGTTTCGTCATTCCCGCGAAAGCGGGAATCCAGAAATTCAAAGACATGGATTCCGGCCTGCGCCGGAATGACGGATTGTTCAGAGCAGGCTAAAGCCTTTCCCCGCGGTGCAGCGCGTATTGCAGTGTCAGACGCGATTTTTTCCTACGTGCGTGCTCAATATCCTGATCCCGGCTTAGCGCGCCTTCGCGCCCTTCGCGGTTGAAGTCGCTCCCGATCCGTAACGCGGAACCGGCTTCTAAAGATACCGTCCAGCACTCACGATCAACACCACTAGCAAACCCAGAACCAGGTTGGTGCCGACGATGCGGCGGATCTGCGCCAGCTGTGCGCCGCCGCTGGGCCAGTCACCGGCGGCGACGGCGCGTTGCATGCGCCTGAACGGCGCGAAGAACAGGTGCAGATAGAGCAGGATCATGATCCAGCCGAGCAGTTGCATCAGGTGGATATGCCAGCCCGCGCCCGCCATCCCGCCGAAGGCGCCGAACAGCATGATGTAGCCGGTCGCCGGCAACAGGATCACCGCAACCCAGACCCAAGGGAAAAAGCGCGCGAAGGTCTGTGTCCACAGCGGCAGCCGCAGCGGCGGGTCCAACAGGGTCGCGGCGACAGGCCGCAAGGCCATGTAGGCGAAGAACATGCCGCCCACCCAGACGACGGCCGCCAGCAGGTGCAGCGCGATCAACAAGGGCATCAGTTCGTGCATCGGTCGACCTCAGTGGCTTGATTGGAAAGTTGCTGGCGAGCGCATCGCGGCGTGGGCACCGGGTTCAAAAAGCACATGTCCGACGGGCGCCTTCCGCTTTTTCGCCCGTTTCCGCCTGCGCTGCATGCCCTTATCACGGTTTCAACAGCCGGTTGGATCTTCACTCGGCTTCGAGCTGTTCGAGCCAGCCGCGCACACGGGACACCAGTTCGTCTTCCAGTCCGATGAAGAAATGATCCGCACCCTCTACCTCGACCTGCCGATAACGGTCATTGCCGGCCTTGCGGGCCGCGGCGGCGCGAGGTTTGACCGAGGCCAACACGAGATCGAGATCGCGACTGCCGTAGAGATCCAGGATCGGCAAGTCGAGTTTGGCCATCTGGGCCGTGGTATCGACCTGCGGATCCAGGTCGCTGCTGCTCATGCCGATGGCGGCAAACCCCGCCAGCCCGAGGTCGCCTTTTTCGGCAAGCGTCGCCGAGGCCATGATCGCCCCCAGGCTATGCGCCACCAGGACCACCGGCTCGATGTCTTTGGATTTCAGAAACGCGCGCGCGGCCTCGATGCGCGGGGCCGCCTCTTTGATCAGCGGAACGTAGTCCTTCAATTCGGCTTCATTGGGGAGTACGGGCATCTGGATGGACAGGGTCGTCCAGCCGTGTTCCGGCAGCTCGCTGCGCAGGGGATAGATGACGTCCGGCCAATCGGGGTGCACGCCGATGCCGTGCAGGATGATCACCCCGCCCTTGGCGGCGCCGGTCTGATCCTCGGTGTAGATGCCTAGAAATTTATGGCCATCGGCCTCGAGCCATTCCTCGTCGCCGACCAGCAGGGCATCGACGATCTGGTCGGCCCAGCGCTGTTCCTTTTCGACGTCCGATGCGGACGCGGCGAACGGCGCGCAAAACGCCAGCAACATACCAAGCGCGCTCAAGATTTTTTGCAGACTCATTTCGACCTCCAGGGATGGTTTGTCGCCCGGCACCCAAGCCTTTGCGCGCCCGGGTCCGGCGGGGGTGGCTGAAAATCAGCCCGCGATACGGTACATTGCGCAACTTTACCCGCTCGGACGAGCCCCCAGCAACGCATTCGGAGAGCCAAGATCATGGCGGATTACAAGATTGCCCCTTCCATCCTCTCAGCGGATTTCGCGCGTCTGGGCGAAGAGGTCAAGAACGTGCTCGACGCCGGTGCCGACATCGTGCACTTCGACGTCATGGACAACCACTACGTACCCAATCTGACCATCGGTCCGCTGGTGTGCGAGGCGTTGCGCAAATTCGGCGTCACCGCCGACATCGACGTGCATCTTATGGTCAAGCCGGTGGATCGCATCATTCCGGATTTCGCCAAGGCCGGTGCGACCTACATCACCTTCCACCCCGAGGCGAGCGAGCACATCGACCGCACCCTGCAGCTGATCAAGGGCGAGGGCTGCAAGGCCGGTCTGGTGTTCAACCCGGCCACACCGCTCGACTATCTGAAGTACGTTATGGACAAGGTGGATATGGTCCTGCTGATGTCGGTGAACCCGGGCTTCGGGGGTCAGAGCTTCATACCCGCGACGCTCGACAAGCTCAAAGAGGCGCGCAAGCTGATCGACGCCTCGGGCCGCAAGATCCGCCTGGAGATCGACGGGGGCGTAAAGGTCGACAACATTCGGGAGATCGCCGCTGCAGGCGCCGACACCTTCGTCGCCGGCTCCGCGATCTTCAATGCCGGCAAGGACAGCGACAAGAACCGCTACGACTCGGTCGTCAAGGCGATGCGCGACGAACTCGCCAAGGCCGGGAAATAGTCAGATCCGCCAATCAATCCAACAGCGGCCCAGGGCGGCCGCGAACAGGACCTCCGACCGCGCGGGAACAGGCCGCGGCGGGTGGCCGCTGCTACGGGATGCGCGTTCATGCTGAAAAGACCTCGGATGATTCTGATCGACGTGGACGGCACGCTGGTGGACAGCGTGCCCGACCTGGCCTTTTGTGTCGATGAAATGATGAAGCGACTCGGCCGACCCGTCCGCGGCGAGGCCAAGGTCCGCGACTGGGTCGGCAACGGCGTGGAGCGCCTGGTGCGCCGGGCGCTGATCGGCCGGTTGGACGGCGAGCCGGACGAGGCGGATTTTCAGCGAGCCTATCCGATCTTTCTGGAACTTTACGCCGACAACACCTCCAAACGCAGCTGCCTGTACCCGGGTATCCGCGAGGGCCT
>JBAYTM010000367.1:0-3234 GCA_041675685.1 Thiohalobacteraceae bacterium | reverse complement strand
TTGCCCGACCGCTACCTGATCACGCCCGAGCCGGGTGAAGATTTCCTGGTGCGGCTGGAACACGCGCTGACTGCTGGGATCCGTCTGGTGCAGCTACGTGCCAAGGGGCTTGGTCCGAGCGATTATGCTGCGCTGGCGCGCGCCGTCTGCACCCGCGTGCACGCCGCCGGTGGGATATTGCTCGTGAACGCCCCGCCCGACCTGGCTATCGAGGTCGGCGCCGACGGTGTGCATTTGACGACGCAACGGTTGATGGCGTTGTCGCGGCGTCCGCTACCCGCGACGATGTGGGTTGCAGCGTCCTGTCATACAGTCGACGAACTACAACAAGCGCTTCGCGTCGGCTGCGATTTCGCCGTGCTCGGTCCGGTGCAGCCGACGCGAAGTCATCCGTCTGCGCCGCACCTTGGTTGGGATGGGCTGCACGCGCTGACCGAACAGGCGCCGTTGCCGGTCTACGCGCTCGGTGGACTGGATTCAAGCCATCTCGAGGAGGCCTGGGCCGCCGGGGCTCAAGGCATAGCCGCGATCCGCGGGCTTTGGCCGGAGGACTTATGAAAAAAAGTCAGCTGTGGTCGGGTGTACTGATATTGTTGCTTGCGGCCGTAGCGTTGTTCGGCATCCAGATCTATCGCCCCGCGCCCGATGCGGGCCCGGAGGTAGCGGAGACTTTGACCATCGCCGCCGATTGCGACGCCGCGCAGACTGCATGCGCGGCCCGCGGCGAAGGGCTCGCCGTGGAGCTCGCCCTTGGGCCGGATGTGCAGCCGATGGAGGCATTCCCCATTCGGCTGCGTACCATCGAGGGGCGACTTCCCGCGTCCGCCGTGGTCGAGCTGGAGTTTCGGATGCAGGCAATGGATATGGGCATGAATCGCTATCGCCTGCTTCGCAACGATCAGGGCGCCTGGACCGGCGAGGCGACTCTACCAGTGTGCAGTAGTGGTCGTAGCGATTGGCTGGCGGAGGTCGAGATTCGCCAGGACGGGCAACGCTGGCTCGCGAGCTTTCCCTTCACCGCACAATAGCGGGTGTTGCCTGCTTCGGGGCTAACGCCCGCTCATCCCGTCGTCATCGTCCGGGGGAAGTTCTTCGCCGGGGATGCGCTTTTCCTCGCTCAACCATTCGCCGAGGTCGATCAGCCGACAACGCTCCGAGCAGAATGGCCGCCAGGGGTTGTCCGTCGACCAGGGTGACTTGCGACCGCAGGTGGGACAGGGGACCAGCGGCGGTTTGCGGGAGCCTTCGCTCATGACTTGCGTTCAGATCACGCAACAGGACAGCTCGAAGGGCACGTCCTCGGGCGTCTGCGTCGCGCGTTCGCTGGTCGAGGCCTGGCGCATGAAACGCACCGAGAACCGGTGCCGGCCGCCGCTGATCTCGGCGTAGTAGGGGCTGCCGGTCGGCACCGCGACACGCACCATCTGACAGGGAATGTTCGGGTCCAGGGTGCGTTGGAAAAAACCCTTGGCCGCAACCTGCTCGCGGAACAGATTGCTGCCCCGGGTCAGGCGCATGATGAGCTGGATGCCGCGGCCGATGGCGTCGAAGGTATCCAGCCAGGCGGTCAGATCCCGCAGGCGCTCCTGGGCCGGCCGTTCCAACCAGAAATGAAACGCCGGCAGATCGAAATCGCACAGCCCACCGGGGATGGAGCTGCGTTGCTGGATCGCGCTGAGAAATTCGTTGCTCTTGAGGTGTGCGCCGACCGGGCCGTTGTGTGCGTGCAGCTGGTCGATGAGCCGGTCCATCTCGTCGAGCAGCTCGGTCAGTTGCGTGCGATCGACGTCCGGACTCTGCTCGAGGCGGGCCAAGGTCGTGGTGTGCCGCTCGAGTTCCTTCATCACCTCGGTCTTCAGATCGCTGCGGCCGAAGATGCTCATGATGTCCAGCAGGCTGGCGAGCGTGGCGCGGCTGTCCCAGGGACTGGTCCCGACCAGATGGTGCCGGACCTGCTGGAACAAAAATTCAAGCCGGAGAAAGGCGCGAATGCGTTCGTTAAGTGGTTGTTCGTAAATGACTTTTTGAGACACAGCCAAGGCCAGATGCGGGGGTTCGCCGGGTTAGGGCGCCTATTGTTCCACGAGCCCGACGACAGTGGCAAATCGGCGTGATACCAGCGATGCGGGCAGGCAAAGAGCCGAGGCGCGAGGACCGCCCGGACGACAGTACGTTGGCTCCGCAGGAGAGGCGCATTAGCGCGAAGACCGTCAGCTGTTCTATGTTCGATGTCGGCAACATACCCGCGCCACAGACGCGCGCTATTTCGCCTTAAATCTGCGCCGCCAGCTGGAGGTAACGCGCATGCAACCTGTCCACTTGGCGCGCGAGCGCAGCCGCATCGCCGCTGTTATCGATCAGATCGTCAGCGCCGTCCAGCCGCTGTTTGCGACCCGCCTGCGCGGCCAGGATCGCGTCGATCTGTTCCGTCGGCAGTGCATCGCGTGCGGTTACGCGGGTCCGCTGTTCGTCTTCGGGCAGGTCGACGACCAGCACCCGGTCGACCAGGTCGCGTTGACCCGCTTCGAACAACAAGGGGATCACCAGCAGGGCATAGGGCGCAGGGCAGTCCGCTAAGCGACGCTCCATCTCGGCGCGAATGCGCGGATGCAGGATCGCCTCGAGCCGTTCGCGCCGCGCGGGGTCGGCAAATACGAGTTCGCGCAACCGCGCACGGTCGAGGCGGCCGGATTCGTCGAGCACCTCGCGGCCGAATGCGGCAGCGATCTCGTCGAGCGCCGGCTGTCCCGGTTCGACCAGCTCGTGCGCGATGATATCGGCATCGATTACTGGCACACCGCGCGCCGCGAACAGCGCCGCGACCGTCGATTTGCCGGAGCCGATACCACCTGTCA
Source organism: Thiohalobacteraceae bacterium (assembly GCA_041675685.1). Classification (GTDB taxonomy): domain Bacteria; phylum Pseudomonadota; class Gammaproteobacteria; order Thiohalobacterales; family Thiohalobacteraceae; genus JAHJQQ01. The sequence continues at coordinate 379 of JBAYTM010000367.1, read as the reverse complement.
GTCCAATGCGCAGCATGGCGGGTAGCTTAAGCGGAAAGGACTGTGCGTTGAACCGCCAAGGCGCCGAGAACGCCAAGAAAATCTTATTGTGGCCATTCGCGCTAGCACCCAGATAGCCGAATACACCGGCGTCGTCATTCTGCCGAAAGCCAGAATCCATTTCCCACTTAGCCGATCACTGGATTCCGGCATGCGCCGGAATGACGTGTGTTTTACAGCCGGGTAAATAGTTAGGCGCAGGTCGGAATTCTCAGCAAGGGTTGCGAAACAGCCTCTGTTGCCTTACCAAAAAACTTGGCGTTCTCGGCGCCTTGGCGGTTCCCTTGTCTTGCTTGGCGGCCTTGGCGTCTTGGCGGTTCAACAAAAATCAGGACAGGCC
>JBAYTM010000366.1:0-3260 GCA_041675685.1 Thiohalobacteraceae bacterium | reverse complement strand
TATCCTGAAGGACCAACGCGGAGCGTACGACGAAATGCGGGAACGATGTCCCGTGGCACATAGCAAATTCATGGGCTGGTCGCTGTTTCGCCATGAGGACATTGCGACCGTCCTCGCCGATCCGAAAACGTACAGCAACGTATCGCGGTACCTGGCCATCCCGAATGGGATGGATCCACCGGTTCACGGCCGGTACCGCGAAGCGCTTGCCTCCAACTTCGAGCGGGACCAGATGGCAAAGGTCGAGCCACGCGCCCGCGAGGTCGCCGCGACCCTCCTTGGACCGTTACGCGCCAGTGGCGAGGTGGAGTTCATGGAGTCCTTCGCAACCCCCTTTGTGCTGAAGACACTGTGCGCCGTGCTTGGCTGGCCCGAGCAGCAATGGGAATGCCTCGGCGGTTGGGTGCATGGTAGCCAGCAGGCGGCCTTCAACAAAGATTCAGCTGCCGGCAAGGCCCTCGCCAGCCTCTTCTCGGAGCACGTCAAGATCAACCTGAATGCGCACCGGGCCTCACCCAGAGACGTGGCCGATGCCACAGACGCACTGCTGAGCACCGAGGTCGATGGCGTACGGCTCGACGACGACCAGATCGTGAGCGTCCTGCGCAACTGGACGGCCGGGCACGGCACCGTCGCGGCCGGCTTGGGTATCCTGGCCCTGCATCTTGCACAGGAGACCGAGCTTCAGGATCGGTTGCGGAGCGATCCATCGCTCATTCCCGCGGCGATCGAGGAGATCCTGCGGGTGGACGGTCCCCTCGTCGCCAATGCACGCACGACGGCGCGGGAGGTTAAGATCCAGGGCCGGTCCATTCCCAAGGGCGAGCGCTTGACGCTGATGTGGATAGCCGCCAACCGCGATCCACGCGCATTTGATGAGCCGAATGTCGTCAAGGTCGAGCGAAACATGGCGGACAGCCTGGTCTGGGGGCACGGCATCCATCTTTGCCAGGGAGCCTCTCTGGCCCGGCTCGAGATGCGGGTAGCGCTTGAGGAATTGCTCTCCAGGACGAAGCGTTTTGAGTTCGCCGGCGGCGACGGTGCGCGCCGCACGGTCTATCCCAGTAACGGCCTTGCCGCGCTTCCCCTGCGGTTCAGCTGACGATTCGAAGGCGGGCAGGGCGCTGGCGGTGGCGTCCGGGCGTATTTGTCAGCGCACGGGCTATCCGCGCTGGACGCGACATTGCGCATCACGAAGATGCTGATTTCTTTCGATCGCGGATCCAATCTGAATTTGCGGCGCCGTTTAAAGAAAGGAAACTCTGATCAATCCCGGTTTCGTCATTCCCGCGAAAGCGGGAATCCAGAAATTCAAAGACATGGATTCCGGCCTGCGCCGGAATGACGGATTGTTCAGACTTCCGAAAGTAAGAATGTAAGCTTCCCATCATGTGCTGACATTGGCAGCTATGCGACGAGCGCCGTACGTGATTTCCCGTTGAGCTGTTCGTCGGCGTAGACTCTCATTCGTCCTTAATCCCGGAGTAGCCCATGGAGCGGTTCACCATCAGTCTCGATGACAAACTGGCCGCGGAGTTCGATCGGCTGATCGCCCGGCGCGGGTACAAGAATCGTTCCGAAGCGGTCAGGGATCTGGTCCGTTCCCATATCGAACAGGACCGCCAGGCCGCCAAGGAATCCGGTCATTGCGTCGCCAATCTGTCCTATGTCTTCAATCACCATGAACGCGATCTGGCCGAGCGGCTGACCGCCTTGCAACACGGCCAACACGATCTGACGGTGGCGACCATGCATGCGCACCTCGATCATGAGCACTGCCTGGAATCGGTGATCCTGCGCGGCCCGACCGCGGCGGTGCGAGGCTTCGCCGATGCCATGATCGCCGAGCGCGGCGTACGCCACGGGCGGCTCAATCTGGTGTCGGTCGAGGTGGATTCAGGACATGATCACCACCACGGTTATGTGTCGCGGGGCAGGGTCCATACCCATCTACACCTGAAGCCGAAGGTCTAGAAAGGCCGTCGGGTCGGCGGTGGATGCCAAGGCGCCGCGGCAAGGGAGTCGGTACCTGGATGCCGGCCTTCGCCGGCATGACAGTCATACCCAGCTTTCGTTAGGGCGGCGGTTGACGGTTCCCGACGACCGGGAGCCATCGCGTACTCGCACAGCGGCTGGCGGCAACCATCCAGATCGCACTGGCTTCCACGTGCCTTGTCACTTATGGAAACTCTGATCAATCCCAGTTTCGTCATTCCCGCGAAAGCGGGAATCCAGAAATTCAAAGGCATGGATTCCGGCCTGCGCCGGAATGACGGATTGTTCAGACCTTCCTTATCTCCAGTCGTGCGCGTGAACGTGCGCGTGTTCCACGCCGCCGTGACGGTGACGATGGCGATGCGCGAGTCCGGCACGTTCCAACAGCGCGGTTCCCGTCAGCGCGATCTGCATCGGACCGTCGAACAGCACTTCGCCCTGTTCACCCAACACAATGCAGCGCTCGCCCAGTTCGGCAGCCAGCGACAGGTTGTGTGTGGCGACGACCAGGGTCTTGTCCGAATGGAGCAAGGTATCGATCAGCCAGCCGACCGTCCTGGGATCGAGACTGGCGGAGGGTTCGTCGAGCAGCAGCAGCTCCGGCTCCAGGGTCAGCAGGCAACCGAGCGCGACCTTTTGCTTCTGTCCGCCCGACAACAGGAAGGGCGCCTTGTCGAGTAGCGGAACCAGCCCCAGCGCCTCGGCCCACTGCATGACGCGCGCCTCGACGTCGGACAATCCGAGTTGCGTCGGACCGTAGCCCAGTTCCTCGCGCACGGTCGGATTGAAGAGCATCGCCTCCGGGTGCTGGAACAATAGCGTGCAACGCCGGCGGAACTCTTTGCCGCGACCTTCGCGACGCAACGTCGCGCGCGTCAGCACCTCGCCTCGCCAGAAAAACTCGCCGGTCTGCGGCTCCAGTAAGGCATTCATCAGTTTCAGCAGGGTCGATTTGCCGCAACCGTTCGCGCCGAGCAGCACCACTTTCTGGCCTGCCTCGATCCGGAGCGAAAGATTTTTCAGGACGGGCGGGCCGTCCGGCCAAGCGTAGCTGACGTCCTTCAGTTCAATCATCGAAGGCACCTCGCGTGCGCATCGCCAAGGCCGCTTCGTTGGCCGAGGCGATCGATTTGTCGAGCAGCGTCTGGGTTTGTGCCGCTGCACTGCGCGCCTTGTCGATCAGACGCGGTTGGGCCGGATTGCGGCTTTCGAAGGCGAGCCTGAAATCGCGTAGCACCCGTTCGAACGTCTTGATCTGACCGATG
>JBAYTM010000365.1:0-3262 GCA_041675685.1 Thiohalobacteraceae bacterium | reverse complement strand
ATGCAGAATGGCGGGAAGATTGTGGCCGGTCGGGCGCTCGAAGCTGGCCTCGTCGTGCTCAACTGTGGCGCGAAAGGCGAAACCGTGCGTATTCTTGTGCCGCTCACCGCATCCGATACGCTGGTGGACGAAGGGCTCGACTGCCTGGAAGTTGCCCTGTCGGCTGTCACTCGAGGGGAAGCGTGATGATGGACAAGTGTCCCGCGATCATGGCCGGCCTCGCGCGTGCTGATCTGGTACACGAGGCCGCCTATGTTGGTGGCGCGTGGATTGGAACGGCCGAACGGATCACCGTGTTCGATCCTGCCTCGGGCGAGCCGCTCGGCAGCGTGCCCGACATGGGGGCAGACGAGACGCGGCAAGCCATCGCTGCGGCCTCAGCCGCCTTTGCCGAGTGGCGCGGCTGGGCAGCCCCCGAGCGAGCAGCCGTTCTGCGCCGTTGGTATGAGCTCATGCTCGAACATGCCGCCGATCTCGCGCGCATAATGACGCGAGAGCAGGGCAAGCCGCTGACCGAGGCCCGTGGCGAAGTGAACTATGCGGCGAGTTTTCTCGGCTGGTTCGCAGAAGAAGCGCGCCGGGCCTATGGTGATGTCATTCCCGGCCATGGCCGGGACAAGCGCATCATCGTGACACGCGAGCCAGTCGGTGTCGTGGCGGCTATCACGCCATGGAACTTCCCTCTGGCAATGATCACACGCAAGGCCGGCGCGGCGCTGGCCGCAGGCTGCACGATGGTCATCAAGCCTTCGGAACTCACGCCTTTTTCGGCGCTGGCGCTGGCGCGGCTGGCCGAGGAAGCGGGTATGCCGGCAGGCGTCTTCAATGTCGTGACCGGCGCGCCAGGGCCGATTGGAGACGCAATTCTCGCCAGTCCGGTCGTGGCGAAGATCAGCTTCACCGGCTCGACCGCCGTTGGTAAGATGCTGGCCGCCAGGGCGATGGAGACCGTCAAGCGCGTTTCGCTCGAACTTGGAGGCAATGCGCCCTTCATCGTGTTCGACGATGCCGATCTCGATGTGGCGGCGGCGGGCGTTATGGCCTCCAAGTTCCGCAATGCCGGCCAGACCTGCGTGTGCGCCAATCGCATCCTGGTCCAGTCGGGCGTTTACGAAGACTTCGTTGCACGGTTGGCGCCCCGGGTCGCCGCGCTGCGCATGGGGCCGGGGCTCCAACCTGATGTCGAGATCGGCCCTCTCATCAATGCGGCGGCTGTCGAGAAGGCGCAGGCGCATATCGCCGATGCGCTGGCCGTGGGCGGGACGCTGCTGTGCGGTGGCGCGCAGCCTGAGGGGGCAGGATATTTCCTTGCGCCCACGCTCATTCGCGACGTGCCGGCCACTGCCCGGCTTTGCCATGAGGAGACATTCGGGCCCGTCGCCGGCCTCGTGCGCTTCGACAGTGAGGCCGAGGCCGTCGCGCTTGCCAATGACACCACGGCCGGCCTCGCCGCCTATGTCTTCACGCGGGATCTCTCGCGCAGCCACCGCGTTTGCGAGGCGCTGCAATATGGCATGATCGGCCTGAATACCGGTCTCATCTCGACGGAAGTCGCGCCATTCGGCGGCGTCAAGCAGTCGGGTTTCGGGCGTGAGGGCTCGCGCTACGGCATGGATGACTATCTCAACATGAAACTGGTCTGCACGGCAGTCGCGGACAATTGACGGCAGGAGCAGACCGGACGTGACTGATATCGTCGAAATGGAAGTCCATCATGAAGAGGAGGCACATGGGCGATTGAGCCATGCGCTCGAGTCCCGTCACGTCTCGATGATCGCCATTGGCGGTATCATCGGCGCGGGCCTGTTCGTGGGGAGCAGTACGGCCATTGCCTGGACCGGGCCGGCCGTCGTCCTGAGCTATGCGATCGCCGGCCTTATCATTCTGCTGGTTATGCGTATGCTGAGCGAGATGGCGAGCCTGCATCCGGGCGCCGGGTCATTCACGGAACTGGTGCGTATTGGCCTGGGCGAGCGGGCCGGTTTCATATGCGGCTGGCTCTACTGGTATTTCTGGGTGGTCGTGGTGGCCATCGAGGCGATAGCGGGCGCCGTCATCCTTGCGTCCTGGATCATGGCCCCAGTCTGGCTGATCGGCATGGCGCTGCTGGCGTTGATGACCGGCGTCAACTTGCTCTCGACACGGTCTTACGGCGAATTTGAATTCTGGTTCTCGCTGATGAAGGTCGTTGCCATTATCGGTTTTATTCTGATTGCCGGGCTATGGGCCTTTGGCGTGACGTCGCCTTCGGGTCCGACCTTCGCCAATCTGGTCGACCATGGCGGTTTCGTACCCAAGGGATGGGGTGCCGTGCTGGCCGGTGTCACGACCGTGATCTTTGCCCTATGCGGAGCGGAAATCGCGACAATCGCGGCGGCTGAATCGCATGAACCCGCCAAGACCATCGCCCGCATCACCGGCAGCGTCGCGCTGCGTATCCTGCTCTTCTACTTGCTGTCGATCGGGCTCATCGTTTCGGTCATTCCCTGGACAGACATCGTCGAGGGCTATTCGCCCTTCGCGACGGCCCTCAATCACATGAACATTCCCCATGCCGGTGACATCATGAATCTGGTCGTGCTGGTGGCGGTGCTCTCCTGCCTGAATTCGGGCATGTATGTGACCTCGCGCGTGCTTTTCGTCCTTTCCGAGAAAGGTAATGCGCCCAAGGCCCTGACCGCGCTCAACCGGCGCCATGTACCGGTGCGCTCGACTCTGATCGGCAGCCTGTTCGCCTATCTCGCGCTGGCCGCCTCTGTGCTTTCGCCTCAACTCGTGTTCAGCTTCCTGGTCAATGCTTCGGGGGCGCTCATGCTGTTCATCTATCTTCTGGTCTGTTTCGCGCAGTTGCGGATGCGCGCGGCGACCGAACGCAGCGCCCCCGACCGGCTTGTCATCCGCATGTGGTGCCATCCTTACGCCAGCTATGCGAGCGCCGTCGCAATCGTCATCGTGCTGGGGGCCATGGCGTTCAAGGCGTCCTCACGCGTCGAACTGGTGAGCAGCCTTGCCCTGCTTGCCATCGTGTTCGCGCTGTCCTTCGTGGAGCCAAAGAAACTGCCCGGTTCGGAGGGGACTGCCCTGCCTGTCGCGGAAGTCTAGGCTGCCAGCTGTGCCTTTGGGAGAAATTATGATGTTGTCGACAAAATCGCGAATTGCTCTGTTCTCCCTGGCACTGCTGGGCACGGCGAGCGCCCTGCCCGCCTTGGCGGCTGAGCCGGCGGACCTGATTTTCCACGATGGCAAGGTCGTCACGATGGAT
>JBAYTM010000364.1:0-3278 GCA_041675685.1 Thiohalobacteraceae bacterium | reverse complement strand
GCCTCTTGCCTCTTGCCTCCTGCCTCTTGCCTCTTGTCTCTTGCCTCTTGCCTCTTGCCTCTTGCCTCTTGCCTCTTGCCTCTTGCCTCTTGCCTCTTGCCTCTTGCCTCTTGTCTCTTGTCTCTTGCATCTTGTCTCACGCAAAAGAAAAGCCCCGACTTACGCCGGGGCTCCCTGTCTTACGTCAGAACAGCAGCTAGGGCTACGGAACTACATCATCCCACCCATACCGCCCATGCCGCCCATGTCACCCATGTCCGGCATGCCGCCGCCCTTCTCTTCCCTCGGCGATTCGGCAACCATGCACTCGGTGGTGATCATCAGACCGGCCACGGAGGCGGCGTTCTGCAGGGCAGTACGCGTCACCTTGGTCGGGTCCAGAATGCCCATCTTGACCATGTCGCCGTATTCGTCGGACCCGGCGTTATAGCCGAAGTTATCCTTGCCTTCCTGCACCTTGGCGAGGATCACCGACGCCTCTTCACCGGCGTTGCCGACGATCTGACGCAACGGCTCTTCCATCGCACGACGGGCGATATCGATGCCGACGTCCTGATCGTGATTGTCGCCCTTCAACTTGGAGATGGCGTCGCGCGCACGAATCAGGGCTACGCCACCGCCGGGCACCACGCCTTCTTCCACCGCCGCACGCGTGGCGTGCAGGGCGTCTTCGACGCGGGCCTTCTTCTCTTTCATTTCCATCTCGGTGGCGGCACCGACCTTGATCACGGCCACACCGCCGGCGGGCTTGGCGACGCGCTCCTGCAACTTCGCTTTGTCGTAGTCCGAGGTGGCCTCCTCGATCTGCGCACGGACCTGCCTCACGCGGGCCTCGCTATCGGCCTTGAGGCCGGCGCCATCGATGACGGTGGTATTGTCCTTGGTGACCTGGACCTTCTTGGCGGTGCCCAGATCGTCCAGCGTGGCCTTGTCCAGCGACATGCCGACTTCCTCGGAGATAACCTGGCCACCGGTCAGGACGGCGATGTCCTGCAGCATGGCCTTGCGACGGTCACCGAAGCCCGGCGCCTTGACGGCGGACACCTTGACGATACCGCGGATGGTGTTGACCACCAGCGTGGCCAGCGCCTCGCCTTCGACGTCTTCGGCGATGATCAGCAACGGACGGCCGGACTTGGCGACGCCTTCCAGCACCGGGAGCAGGTCGCGGATGTTGGAGATCTTTTTGTCGTGGATCAGGATGAACGGGTTTTCCAGCTCGCAGGACATGTTCTGCTGGTTGTTCACGAAATACGGGGACAGGTAACCGCGATCGAACTGCATGCCTTCGACCACGTCCAGCTGGTTCTCCAGGCCGGAACCCTCCTCGACCGTGATGACGCCTTCCTTGCCGACCTTCTCCATCGCGTCGGCAATGATGTTGCCGATGTTCACGTCGGAGTTGGCGGAAATGGTGCCGACCTGGGCGATGGCCTTGGCGTCCGCGCAGGGCTTGGACAGCTTCTTCAGCTGTTCGACGGCCGCGATCACGGCCTTGTCGACGCCGCGCTTGAGGTCCATCGGGTTCATACCGGCGGCGACCGCCTTCATGCCCTCACGGAGGATGGACTGCGCCAGCACGGTCGCGGTGGTGGTGCCGTCGCCGGCGACGTCGGAGGTCTGCGAAGCGACTTCCTTCACCATCTGCGCGCCCATGTTTTCAAACTTGTCTCTGAGCTCGATTTCCTTGGCGACCGAGACGCCGTCCTTGGTGACGGTGGGGGCGCCGAAGGCCTTTTCGAGCACGACGTTACGGCCCTTCGGGCCCAAGGTGACCTTGACCGCATTGGCCAGAGTGTTCACGCCCTTGACCATGCGCTGACGCGCGTCGTCGCTGAATTTCACATCTTTTGCTGACATTTTCGGTTTCCTCTCAATTCGTTTGCGGGGCAGGGAAGCGGTTTAGCCTTCGATGACCGCCATGATGTCTTCTTCGCGCATCACCAGCAGGTCCTGGCCGTCGACCTTCACCTCGGTACCGCTGTATTTGCCGAACAGGACCTTGTCGCCAACCTTCACGTCGAGGTTGCGGACATTGCCGTTCTCCAGAATCTTGCCCTTGCCGGCGGCCACGACCTCACCGCGCACAGGTTTCTCGGCTGCGCTATCGGGGATCACGATCCCGCCCGGGGTCGTACGCTCTTCTTCCATGCGCTTGATGATCACGCGATCATGCAACGGACGAATATTCATCGAAATCTTCTCCTTAAAAAAACGCTTTGGTTTTCTAGTCAGCTGGGACTGAGGTTGACCGAGCCGTTATTAGCACTCGTTTTCAGTGAGTGCCAATGATAGCGGCGAGTCCTGGAGAGTCAAGGGGAGAGTCAAGGGCCGGGACCTGAGCCGGCCGTCTACTCGTCTTCGCGCCGGTATTCCCCTTCCAGGGTAACCGGGCCTTCCTTGGTCGGGGGCGCGCCGGGCGGCGGGCCGGGCCGGTTCAGCAGATAGCGGTCGAGCAGGGCCTGGACCATCCAGCGTCGCACCGGCGGAATCAGGCAGAGAAAACCGACCAGGTCGGTAAAGAAGCCCGGCAGCAGCAGCATCCCACCGCCGAGCGCCAGCAGCATGCCCTCGAGCAGTTCCATCGCGGGCACCTGCCCGCGGTCGAGCGTCACCCTGACCCGCCGAACGACGCCGAAGCCCTGTTGCCGCAGCATCAGCACGCCCAGGACGGCGGAAAAGACCACCAAAAAGACGGTCGGCAGCGCACCAAGCCAGCTCCCGACCTTGATCAGTAGATAGATCTCGATCAGTGGCAGGGCGACGAAGATGACCAGCAACAGCGGCAGGGGACGCATCGCGGCACGATACCGGAACGCCGGTCCCGGCTACAAGAAGCAACGGCGATCGGCGCGCTCCGAGCTGTGCGGGAAATAATTCGGAGGCGTGGGGCGTCTTTGGTTGGACGCCCAGGGGTTGGACGCCCAGGGGTTGGATGCCCAGGGGACTGGATATTCGCGCTGGAAACCCAGCACCGGTGCGCCACTGCGCGACCGTGCGCCCTTTCACCCACCCGGACCATCCGTTATGGTCACGCCATGACAGACGCGTATTGCATCGTTCTCTGCACGGTTCCGGATCCGGACACCGGCGAGCGGCTGGCCGCCGGCCTGGTCGAGGCGCGCGTGGCGGCATGCGTCAATATCCTGCCCGGTCTCACTTCAGTTTTCCGCTGGCGGGGCGAGACGCAGAAAGACCCCGAGGCGTTGTTGATCATCAAGACCAGGCGCGACCGTTTCGACGACCTTTGCAAGGTATTGCGGGAGCAGCACCCGTAT
>JBAYTM010000363.1:0-3280 GCA_041675685.1 Thiohalobacteraceae bacterium | reverse complement strand
TCATCACGCACCGCATGCAGGAGATCATGTCCGGCGTGCGCGCGCAGGTGGTGGTCAAGATTTTCGGACCCGACCTGGACATGCTCACGCACCTGCAACAGGAGTTGTTCGCGGCGGTCCAGGGGCTCGACGCCGTGGTCGATCTGCAGGCCGAGCCGATGGTGCGTGTGCCGGGTATAGACCTGCGCGTGGACCGTGACGCCGCGGCCGGCTACGGCCTCACGCCGGGCGAGATTACGCGTCAGATCGGCGCCGCGCTGAATGGCGCGGTGGTGTCGCAGGTGTTCGAGGGCGATCGTTCCTACGATCTTTTCGTGCGCATCGATGAGGCCGGACGCGCGAATATCGAGGCGGTGGGTCACCTGCCCCTGCAAACGCCCCGCGGCGGTGTGGTGCCTTTGCAGGCGGTCGCCGAGCTGCGCGCGGTTCAGGAGCCCTACATGATCAACCGCGACGGCGGCGCGCGCCGCGCGGTGGTGCAGTGGAATGTCGTGGACGCGGATCTCGTGGGCGTACTCGACGCCGCGCGTGCGCGTATCGAGGACGCGGTACTGTTGCCGCCCGGCTATACGCTCGAGTACGGCGGCGACTGGGTCGGCCAGCAGCGCGCGCAACAGAATCTGCTGATCGCCGGCGGCATTTCCCTGCTGCTGATACTGGCGGTGATGCTGCGGGCGTTCCGGCGCCTGCCGCTGGTGGCGCTGATGCTGGTGAACCTGCCGTTCTGTCTGGTCGGTGGCGTGCTGGCGCTGGTCGTGACCGGCGAGGCCCTCAGCGTGTCTTCGCTGGTCGGTTTGATCGCGCTGTTCGGCATCGCGACCCGCAACAGCATCCTGCTGATATCCCGCTACCAGCACGCGGCCGTGGAACCGGGTGCCGGCTTCGAGACCCCGGAGCAGCTGGCGGTCCAGGGCGCCCTGGATCGCATGCTGCCGATCCTGATGACGGCCTTGACCACGGCGCTGGCGGTGGTGCCGTTTCTGGTCGGCGATCCGACCGGCAAGGAACTGCAGCGGCCGCTGGCGATCGTGCTGCTGGGCGGTATGGCCAGCTCCACGCTGCTGAATCTGTTCATCCTGCCGGCCGGCTTCGTCTGGGCCCTACGGCGCTGGCCGGATCTGCTGCCGACGCGGATTGTGCCGTGAAGAGCGCGGTTGGCGCGGCCGTGACGGGTGGTATCCTTCGCGGTACGGGCCTGCGACCAGCGTCACCGCCCGCCACGCGATGCCGGCCCCAACGGCCGTGGGAATTCGGGCAGTCGCGGTCGCGCTAGGCCGATCAGGCTGGCTGCGCCCGCGCAGATCGGGGTTCACGAGCGTCGGCGGTGTCGCGTTCCCTGTTCGCGGGGCTCGCGAACTCACAGCTATCTGGCAGCCGCGAACAGCGGCGTGGTGTTGAAGTGCGATGATTCCTTCCTTGTCGACCCATCCGCAGATCGCTGCCGGCGCCCGCCTCGACCGCCGGCAGGAATGGTTGTTGTACGGCTGGGTGCTGTTGATCGTACTGGCGCCGCTGGTGCTGATGGTCGACGAAACGACGTTCGCTCATCAGCGCCACGTCGATATACGCACCCATTCGGCGGTCGAGATGTTCTGCGGTATTACCGCGCTGATGATCGCGACGCTGATCCTGGTGCTGTCGCGGCAGTACCAGGAACGCGCCCTGAAGCTGTTCGCGACCGGCTTTCTGTGCATGGGCTCGCTGGATATTCTCCATGCCCTCACGCCCGTTCTAGAACATCCGGGACTGTTCGTCGGCTTCCATACCCTCTCCACTTTGAGCGGGGGCGCCTTCCTGTGCGCGGGCGCCGCGCGCTATTACCTCGACCATAACCCCGACGCACCCCCGTTGCGTCAGTCCGGCGAGCTATTGAGCATGTTGGGCGTCCTGGCGGTGGTCGCGATTGCCTACCATCTGATCCTGCCGCCGGGGCGGCTGGACGATCTGTACGACTTCTCCGGGTTGGCGCGCCGAACGCACGAGCTTTCGAGCCTCCTGTACGCCGGTGCGGCGGTGCTCGCGTTTCTGTTCTTCCGCGCCACCCGGCAGCGCTTGGTGCTGATCGCCGCAGGTCTTCTGCTGGTGTTCAGCGAGAGCGCCTATCTGTTCCGTTTCTCGCATATCTGGGATACCACCTGGTGGCTCTGGCACGCAGTCAAGGTCGGCTTTTATATTGGTACCCTTGTGGTGATCGCGGCGGGTCTGGTGGTGGCGCTGCGGGCCGTGGAGCGTGCGCGCGTGGCGCAGATGGGGACCACTCGGCAGTTGGCGCGGGCGCATGACGCACTCGGTCTGGTGCACCACGAGCTGCAGATCCGCAATGCCATGGTCAACGCCAGCATCAACGCCCGTACGTTGGGCCAGACCCTGCAAGTCGTCGAATCTGCGCTCGCCAAGCTGCTCGGCCCCTGCCATTACCGGTTGACCTTGCGCGTGCCCAAAGACGAAGTCGCGGAATGGGATCGCGACATGCGGCGTCAGAAACTGCACTGGGAGGTTTCTGTGACCCACGATGCGATGCCTTGCGCACGGTTGGTACAGGCGGTGGGCGGCAGCGGCGACGAGACGGTCCACACCTGCACCCCGACGCACACGGACCACATCTGTATGTGCCTGGCGCTGCGCGCGCAGGATCAGGTGTTCGGCTATTTGCGCATGCAGGTCCAGGAGTCCGATCCCGCGCGCATCAAGTATGAACAACTCGAAGTGATCGCCGCAGAGATCGGTCCGATCCTGCACAACGCCTTGCTGCATTACCGCTGGGACGCCGCCGTGGCATTCCGCTCGGCGCTGACGCGTATAGGCGCCCTGCTGGGGTCGACACTGGAGTTGCCGCAAGTATTGCAGTCGGTGTGCCGTGAAAGCGCCCAGCTGCTGGAGAGCGAGGCGGCCGCCCTGTTTCTTGCTGAAGAGCAGAGCGAACAGATGCGGCTCGCCAGCCGCTGTATGTTCGGTTTGGCGGCCGACCCCGGCGGGCAACAGCCCCCCTGGGTGGGTTCTGCCGAAGGTGCTGCGCTGTTCGCCAGACTGCGCGAGACCGGCCGCTCTTTGGCGCTGGTCAAACCGGAATCGCCGCTCGATCCCATGCCGTTCCCGCTCGGCACCGAAGGTTGTCAATGGGGCGCGCTGGTCATGTTCCCGCTGTTCGACGCCGGTCGCCTGATGGCGTTGATGATCATCATGCGCCGCGAGCGCGTCGCCTTCAGCCAAGCAACCGTGGAGAAGGGCGAATTACTGGCCGAGCAGGTGCGCGGAGCGATCGCCAATGCGCGCGCCTACC
>JBAYTM010000362.1:0-3283 GCA_041675685.1 Thiohalobacteraceae bacterium | reverse complement strand
CCCAAACCGGCCTGTCGTTTGTTTTCAGGTCGCTCGAAATTCCGACTGTATTCAAGCGTTAAGGCGAGTATTTCATGGCAACAGTCAATCAATTGGTGCGCAAACCGCGCAAGAGCAAGGTCGAAAAAAGCGCGGTACCGGCCTTGAATGCTTCGCCGCAGAAGCGCGGCGTCTGCACACGTGTCTACACGACCACGCCGAAGAAGCCGAACTCGGCGCTGCGCAAGGTTGCGCGCGTGCGGCTGACCAACGGTTTCGAAGTGTCTTCGTATATTGGTGGCGAAGGCCACAATCTGCAGGAGCACTCGGTGGTGTTGATTCGCGGCGGCCGTGTGAAGGACCTGCCGGGCGTGCGTTATCACACCGTCCGCGGCAGTCTCGACGCCTCCGGTGTCGACAAGCGCCGCAAGGCGCGTTCGAAGTACGGCGCCAAGCGCCCGAAGTCCTGATCAACTCGGTTGGCCGTGGTAACGATCGGTTGCAACGAATAGGAATGTAACGCGATGTCGAGAAGAAAAGCTGCTGAGCGTCGAGAGATTCTGCCGGACCCCAAGTACGGCAACGAGATGCTCGCCAAGTTCATGAATATGGTCATGGAGTCCGGTAAGAAGTCGGTCGCCGAGAAGATCATCTATGGTGCCCTGGATCAGATCGCCGGCAAGAGCGGCGGCGACCCGTTGGAGGTGCTGAACAAGGCGCTCGACAACATCCGTCCCATGGTCGAGGTCAAATCGCGTCGCGTCGGCGGCGCCACCTACCAGGTGCCGGTGGAAGTGCGCGCCGTGCGCCGCACCACCTTGGCGATGCGTTGGATGATCGACGCCGCCAGCAAGCGCGGTGAGAAATCCATGGCAGGTCGTCTCGCGGGTGAAATCGCAGATGCCGCCGAAAGTCGTGGCGCAGCCGTGAAGAAGCGTGAAGACACGCATCGCATGGCCGAGGCGAACAAGGCCTTTGCGCATTATCGCTGGTAAGTATTTTATTTAAGGAAGTCAGTCGTGGCCCGTAAAACCCCCATCGAGCGCTATCGGAACATCGGTATCTCCGCGCACATCGACGCCGGCAAGACCACCACCTCCGAGCGTGTGCTGTTCTATACCGGCGTGTCACACAAGCTCGGTGAAGTGCACGATGGCGCGGCGACTATGGACTGGATGGAGCAGGAGCAGGAGCGCGGAATCACCATCACCTCCGCGGCGACCACCTGTTTCTGATCGGGCATGGCAAAGCAATACCCCGAGCACCGCGTCAACATCATCGACACGCCCGGACACGTCGTCTTCACCATCGAAGTCGAGCGTTCCATGCGCGTGCTGGACGGCGCCTGCATGCTGTACTGCGCCGTCGGCGGCGTGCAGCCACAGTCTGAGACCGTGTGGCGCCAGGCGACCAAATACGGTGTGCCGCGTATCGCCTTCGTCAATAAAATGGACCGCGCCGGGGCCGACTTCTTCAAGGTCGTGAAGCAGATGAAAGACCGTCTGCGCGCCAACCCGGTCCCAATCCAGGTCCCGATCGGCGCCGAAGAAGGTTTCAAGGGTGTGGTCGACCTGGTCAAGATGAAGGCCATCGTCTGGAGCGAAGAAGACATGGGTGTCACCTTCACCTATGCCGAGATTCCGGCCGAGTTGCAGGAAACTGCTGCCGAATGGCGCGAGAAGATGGTTGAGGCCGCTGCTGAGGCGGACGAAGACCTGATGAACAAGTACCTTGAGGGCGGCGAGCTGACCGAGGCCGAGATCCAAGCCGGGCTGCGCAAGCGCACCATCGCGCTCGAGATCTTCCCGATGCTGTGCGGCTCCGCATTCAAAAACAAGGGTGTGCAGGCGATGCTCGATGCCGTCATCGATTATCTGCCCGCGCCGACCGAGGTGCGCCCGATCAATGGTACGGATATGGATACCGGTGAACCGGTTATCCGTAAGTCCAGCGACGACGAGCCGTTCGCGTCGCTCGCGTTCAAGATCATGACTGACCCCTTCGTCGGCACCCTGACCTTCATTCGTTGTTATTCCGGTGTGCTGAATTCGGGCGACAGTCTGCGCAATTCGACCAGCGGCAACAAGGAGCGCATCGGCCGTATTCTGCAGATGCATTCCAACAATCGCGAAGAGATCAAGGAAGTCCGTGCAGGCGACATCGTCGCGCTCGTCGGACTGAAAGACATCGTCACGGGCACCACGCTGTCTGCTCTGGATAAATCGGTTGCGCTCGAAAAGATGGAGTTCCCAGAGCCGGTGATTTCGGTCGCCGTGGAGCCGAAGACCAAGACCGACCAGGAGAAGATGGGTCTCGCGCTGCAGAAACTGGCGCAGGAGGATCCGTCGTTCCGCGTGCGCACCGACGAAGAGTCCGGCCAGACCATCATTTCCGGTATGGGCGAGCTGCACCTGGAGATTCTCGTGGATCGCATGCGGCGCGAGTTCAAGGTCGATGCGAACGTCGGTGCGCCGCAGGTTGCCTATCGCGAAACCATCCGCAAGAGCGTCGAGCAGGAAGGCAAGTTCGTGCGTCAGTCGGGCGGCCGCGGTCAGTACGGTCACGTCTGGCTCAAGATCGAGCCGCAGGAAGCCGGTGTCGGCTATGAATTCGTCAACGGTATCGTCGGCGGTGTGGTGCCGAAGGAATACATTCCGGCCGTGGACAAGGGCATTCAGGAGCAGCTGCAGAACGGCGTTATCGCGGGCTATCCGGTGGTGGACGTCAAGGTGACCTTGTTCGACGGTTCCTATCACGACGTCGACTCGAACGAAATGGCGTTCAAGATCGCCGGATCGATGGGCTTCAAGGAAGGCTTCAACAAGGCCAGCCCGGTGCTGCTCGAGCCGATCATGAAGGTCGAGATCGTCACCCCGGAGGACTACCTGGGCGACGTGATGGGCGACGTGAGCCGCCGCCGCGGCGTGCTGCAGGGCCAGGACGACAGCCCCTCGGGCAAGATCATCAACGCGATGGTGCCGCTGGGCGAGATGTTCGGCTACGCCACCACGCTGCGTTCGATGTCGCAGGGCCGGGCCACCTACACGATGGAGTTCGACCACTACGCCGAGGCTCCGGCCAACATCGCCGAGTCGGTGACCAAGAAGTAAGCCGCCAACCACGAATCAACGAATCAGAGAATCACGGAGTCCAAGATGGCCAAGGGTAAGTTCGAGCGCACCAAGCCCCACGTGAACGTGGGCACGATCGGTCACGTTGACCACGGCAAGACGACGCTGACCGCGGCGCTGACCAAGGTGGGCGCGGAGCGTTTTGGCGGCGAGTTCAGCGCGTACGACGCGAT
>JBAYTM010000361.1:0-3289 GCA_041675685.1 Thiohalobacteraceae bacterium | reverse complement strand
CCTCGAGCTGGAGTTGCAAAGAACCGCATGAGTCGCACCGAACTGCAAGTCGACGCCCAGGGCCGGCTGCGCCACTTTTTGACCATCGAGGGGCTGAACCGTCAGCTTGTCACCGACATTCTCGATACCGCCGAATCCTTTTCCGGCGTGACCGAGCAGTCGGTAAAAAAGGTCCCACTGCTGCGCGGCAAGACCATCGTCAATCTGTTCTTCGAGGCCAGCACCCGCACCCGCACTACCTTCGAGCTGGCGGCGAAGCGATTGTCCGCCGACGTGCTCAATATGAACGTCAACGCCTCCAGTGCGGTAAAGGGCGAGACCCTGCTCGACACCCTGCGCAACCTCGAGGCGATGCACGTCGACATGTTCGTGGTGCGCCATGCCGAATCCGGCGCGGCGCACTTCATCGCCCGCCATGTCGCGCCCCATGTCAGTGTCATCAACGCCGGCGACGGGCGTCATGCGCATCCGACGCAGGCCATGCTGGACGCGTTTACCATCCGGCGCGCCAAGGGCGCCGATTTCGGTCGGCTGCGCATCGCCATCGTCGGCGACATCCAGCATTCGCGCGTCGCGCGTTCGCAGATCCACGCACTGAACATCCTCAATACCGGCGAAGTACGGGTCGTCGCGCCGCGCACCTTGTTGCCGGCCGATACCGAGAGCCTCGGGGTCCGGGTATTCAACAATATCGAGGAAGGCATCCGCGACGTCGACGTCATCATCATGCTGCGCCTGCAACGCGAGCGCATGCAGGGCGCCTTGCTGCCCAGCGAACATGAGTACTTTCGTCTGTTCGGGCTGACACAAAAACGCCTCGCGCTGGCGCAACCCGACGTGACGGTGATGCACCCCGGCCCGATCAACCGCGGCGTGGAGATGGACTCACAAGTCGCCGACGGCCCGCATTCGGTGATCCTGGAGCAGGTAACGCACGGCATCGCGGTGCGTATGGCGGTGATGTCGATGGCCATGCGTCATAAGACGTCCAGCGTGGAGGCCGGCGCATGATCCCCTTGCGCAAACGGTTGGCCTTCGCGATTCGCGGCGGGCGTGTCATCGACCCCGCCAACAACCTGGATCGCATTGCCGACGTCTTCGTGCAGCGCGGCAAGATCGTCGGCATCGGCGAGGCGCCGACGGATTTCACCGCCGATCACGATATCGATGCACGGGGCCGCGTGGTCTGCCCGGGCCTGGTGGATCTCTGCGCGCGGCTGCGCGAACCCGGCGACGAACACAAGGCGACCATCGAATCCGAGACCCGGGCGGCCGCAGCCGGTGGCATCACCACCCTCTGCTGTCCCCCGGACACCAATCCAGTGCTCGACACGCCGGCGGTGGTGGAGTTGATCCGGCATCGCGCCGAGCAGGCGGGTTATGCCCGTGTCGTCACCCTGGGCGCCTTGACGCAGGGATTGCGCGGCGAACACCTCACGGAGGCCGCCGCCCTCAAACAGGCCGGTTGTTGCGGACTGAGCAATGTCCTGCGTCCGCTCGCCAATACGCTGGTGCAGCGCCGCGCCTTCGAATATGCGGCGACCTTCGGCATCACCGTGTTTCTGCATGCCGAGGATTATTGGCTGGCCAACAACGGCTGTGCGCACGAGGGCGCGGTCGCGACCCGGATGGGCCTGCCGGCGATCCCGGCCGCGGCCGAGACCGCGGCGGTGGCGCGCGATCTCGCCATCATCGAGCAGACCGGCGTGCGTGCGCATTTCTGTCGCCTGACGACGGCCCGCGCGGTGCAAATGGTGGCGCGCGCGCAGTACGACGGCCTGCCGGTAAGCGCCGATATTGCCGCGCCCTACTTGTATTTGTCCGACGTCGACGTTCTGGGCTTCAATGCACAATGCCATGTGCGTCCGCCGCTGCGCACCCAGCGCGACCGCGATGCCTTGCGCGCGGGCCTGGCACGCGGCACGTTCGGCGCGCTCTGTTCCGATCACCAGCCGCACGAGGCCGACGCCAAACGCGCACCCTTCATTTCCACGGCGCCCGGCATATCCGGCGTCGACACCCTGCTCGCGCTCGGCTTGCGCCTGCTCGATGAACAACTGTTGTCGCTGCCCGAGGTGATCGAGCGCATGACCCTCGGCCCAGCGCGTATCCTCGGCCTGGACCAGCAGGGCGTCGGCACGCTTGGGATCGGCAAACCGGCCGATGTGGTGGTCTTCGATCCGGAACGGCCCTGGCGGGTCGCCCCGGACGAGCTGCTGAGCGCCGGACAGAACACTCCCTTTATGGGTTGGGAGCTGAAAGGCCGGGTCACGCACACGCTGCTGGGCGGCAAGCTGGTGTTCCAACGCGAAGGGCCTTGAACAGGCCGCCGCGCCGAACTCTTCCCGTCGAATTGGCGTGCGCCGCCAAGACGCGAGGAGGGTCGCGACAAAGCATGCGATTGTTGCGATTTAAAGAAAAACGAGTTGCCAAATATCCTGTTTATTCGCGCACAGTCAAAGATCAAACTGTCCTTCCGCAACCGCTGCCCGTAAATCCGCTCATATGCTGAAAAATACTGGAAACGACTACGGTCTAATCGCCATCCTGCTGCATTGGCTGGTCGCAATCGCCATCTTCGGTCTGTTCGGTATGGGCCTCTGGATGACCGGCCTGGACTATTACGACCCCTGGTACCAGCGCGCGCCGGATCTGCATAAGGGCATCGGCGCGCTGCTGCTGATCGTCATCGGGCTGCGCCTGGCATGGCGTCTCGGCAACCCGGTACCGCGCGCCGAGGCGACCTCCTCGCAAATGGAACGCCGTTTGGCCCGATTCGCCCACGGATTGCTTTATCTGCTGCCGTTCGCGGTAATGATCGCCGGCTATCTGATCTCCACGGCCGATGGACGGCCCATCGATGTCTTCGGACTGTTCGAGATCCCGGCCACCCTGTCGGGACTCGACGAGCAGGAGGACGTCGCCGGCCTGGTTCATGAAGTGCTGGCGTTCACACTGATCGGCCTGATTGCACTGCACGCCCTCGCCGCGCTGAAACATCATTTCATCGACCGTGACCGCACGCTGCGCCGCATGCTCGGTCGCAAACGCTGAACCTTCCAACCATCCACAAGGAGCCATAACATGCGTCACTCGTCCCTGCTCGGCCTCGGCCTGGCCGCCGCGCTTTCGTTGCCGACCATCGCGACGGCCGCGGATTATCTGATCGACACCAAGGGCGCACACGCCTTCATACAGTTTCGGATCCAGCATCTCGGTTACAGCTGGTTGTACGGCCGATTCAACGAATTCGGGGGCGAGTTCAGCTATGACGCGAACGACCCGGCGG
>JBAYTM010000360.1:0-3309 GCA_041675685.1 Thiohalobacteraceae bacterium | reverse complement strand
GGGAGGTGTAAGGGTAAACGAGGCGCCTCGCGCTCGAGCCCCGGGCTGGCAAACCGAACCGCGCCGCTTATGGTGCGTCGCTACGCCGACGCACACTACGCACGGGTTCTCCTGAGGCGGGTGCAAGCTCGGGTCGCCCGATCCGCGTGCTTGGTCCGCCCGGCGAGGGCTTCCCGGGTCTGTTTCCTCTGGATCCCCGGCGAGTCATGGAACCAGGCGCCGGGCCCGCGGTCCATCGCTTGAGTGCTTGGATTGTCCGGTAGCGATGCGCCCCTTAGCGCGCCTTTCGGCAGCCTGCTAGACTGTCCTCGCGATACGCTCGTATCTGATCGGATCTCTCCATGACCCAGGTCTTCCACCAGCTCCGTACCCATCACCGTGTCCTTGCGCACGGGTTGTTGCTGGTGCTGCTGGCGACCTGGTTGGCGGCCGCCTGTCCGCATTGCCTGGCAGAGGCGGCGCAACCGCGCGAGGCCTCCGAGCACTGCTACAGTGAAGCACCGCCGCCGGCCGGACACAGCGACCAACAAAGCGACAGTTGTCCTGCCTTCGGTGCGATGCTCTGTGATGAGGGTGCCTGTGCGCAGCTCTCGCCGGCGGACATTGCGGAGTCGACGGCGGTCGTGACCACGGAAACCTCTGCGCAGATACACCCCGCGACCGCTGACGCACGGGATGCATGGCCGCCCCGCCCGCCGCCGACCGCAGTGCCCGCCGCGATCGTCACGGTCGAGCCCTGTCCCCTCTATCTGCGCCACTGCAGCTTCCTGAATTAGCCGCACTCCCACTGAACGGCTCTGTCGTTTACCCCTGAGGAGTGTTGCCCATGTTTGCCCTGATCCGGCCCGGTGCGGCCGCCCTGTTATTGATTCCCTGGATCGCCGCGCAGGCGGTCGCGCCTTTGAGCCTGGCCGAGGCCGAGCGGCTGGCCCTGGACTACGACGCCGGCATGCGTGCGGCCCAGGCCCAGACGCGCGCCTTGCAGGCGCAGGCGGTGGCCGAGGGACAGTTGCCGGACCCGCAGTTGTCGCTCGGGGCGACGAGTCTGCCGGTCGATTCCTTCAGCCGCACGGCCGAACCCATGACCCAGATGACGCTCGGGGTCAGCCAGGCGATCCCGCCCGGGGCAACGCTGCGGCACCGCGTTGCGCGCGGAGAGCACCAGGCCAGCGCGGCGCAGGCCGCGACTGCGGCGCGTGAGCGCGAACTGCTGCGCGAGCTGCGCAGCGCCTATCTGGAACTCAGCTATCAAGAGGCCGCGCTGGACGTCATCGCCGAGACGCGCGGGCTGTTCGTCGACATCCTCGCCGTCACCCAATCGCTGTACCGCACCGGCCGCAATGATCTGCAGGACGTGCTCGCCGCCCGGTTGGAGCTGGCGCTGCTCGACGACCGTAACAGCGCCTTGCATGCCGATCGCGACGCCGCGCATGCCGAATTGCAGCGCTGGACCGGGCCGCTGCCTGCCGCGTCGACGCTGCCGGATCGGCTGCCCGAATTGCCGGAACCTCCGCCGCTGGAGGCGCTGCAAGCGCGGTTGGAGACGCACCCACTGGTCGCGCAGGCGAGCGCTCAGGTGGCGGCCGGGCAGTCGGCGGTCGAGATCGCCCGGCAACAATACAAACCGGGCTGGATGCTGGATCTCAGCTACGGCGTACGCAGCGGCCGGGAGCCCGACGGCATGGAGCGTTCGGATTTGGTGAGCGCCATGGTCACCATGGACCTGCCGCTGTTTACGGGCAAACGCCAGGATCGGCGGGTCGCCGCCAGCGTCGAGGAGACCGTCGGCCTGCGACATCAGCGCGACGATCTCTATCGAAGACTGCAACGCGAACTCGACGCCGAGTATTCCCGCTGGTTGCGTTATCGGGAGCGCGAGCAGGGCTACGCCGAGGACATACTGCCGGTGGCGCGCAACAACGCCGAGTCCGCACTGAACGCCTATCGCAACAACGTCACCGACTTCACGGCACTGACGCGTGCGCAGTCCGCTGCGCTGGACAGTCGCTTGCAGGCGTTGCGCGTCGTGGTCGAGCGCCTGCGCGCGCAGGCGCGGCTGTTGTATCTGGCGGGAGAACATCCATGAGCAGAACGAATCATGTTCCCGAATCCGGGACTCGTCGGAGTCCTGGTCGAGCCGCGCGCGGCGGGCAGCGCGACCCGGCCGTTCCGGTATGCCGCCCGAAACCTGCGCCGGTTGCCGTGCTGCTCGGCATTCTGCTTGCGTGCGGCCTGCACGCGGCTCCGACGCAAGCCGACAACGGCGACCGCGAGGTGCTCTATTACCGGAATCCGATGAACCCGGCGATCACCTCGCCGGTGCCGGCCAAGGACGAAATGGGCATGGACTACATCCCGGTGTACGCGGGTGCCACCGGAGAAGACGGTGTGGTCCGGATCGATCCGGTGGTGGTCCAGAATCTCGGGATGCGCACCGAGCCGGTCGTCCGCGGCCCCTTGGCGCGCGAGATCGACGCGGTCGGCTACGTCGGCTACGACGAGCGCCGTGTCACGCATGTCCATTTACGCGCCGAGGGCTGGATCGAGGACTTGCGGGTGCATTTCATTGGCGAGCGCGTCGAGGCCGGCGCGGAATTGTTCTCCGTCTACTCGCCGGCTTTGGCGAACGCCCAGGAGGAACTGCTGCAGGCATTGCAGGTCGGGCAGGCGCAGCTCGTCGACGCCTCGCGCGAACGGTTGCGTCTGCTCGGCGTCGATGCGCAACAGATTCGTGAACTCGAACGCACCGGGCGCGCCGATCCGCGCGTGGCGGTGCGCGCGCCCCAGGCGGGTGTGGTCACCGCGCTCGACATTCGCCATGGCATGTACGTGGTACCGCAAACCACCTTGCTGAGCCTGGCGGACCTGTCCAGGGTCTGGCTGCTGGTGGACGTGGTCGAGCGTCAGGCCGATTGGGTCGAGGTCGGCCAAGTCGCCGAACTGCGTCTGCCGCATCGGCCGGATCGGGTCTATCGCGGCCGCGTCGAATTCGTCTATCCCAGCCTCGATGCCGAGACGCGCACCTTGCGCGCCCGCCTGACCTTCGACAATCCCGATGAAGAACTGAAACCCAATATGTATCTGAATGCACGGATCCTGGCCGAAGCGACCGACGAACGGCTCAGCATTCCGCACCAGGCGTTGATCCGTACCGGTCGCGAAGACCGCGTGATCGTCGCCTTGGGCGAGGGCCGGTTCCGTGCCCAGGGCGTGGTGGCGGGGATCGAGGCCGGCGCCCGCGTGGAGATCCGCGAAGGCCTGTCGGAAGGGGATCGGGTCGTGGTTTCGGGGCAGTTCCTGATCGACTCC
>JBAYTM010000359.1:0-3310 GCA_041675685.1 Thiohalobacteraceae bacterium | reverse complement strand
CAGGTCATAGGCCAGGTCGTCGCGGGTGATGCCCATCAGGTCGTTGGAGACCATGCGGGCGTAATCGGCCGGATCCTGCTCGGTACCGATGTAGGTGTTGATCGCGGACAGGCCCTGGGCCACGGCGCCGGAACGGTCCATGGCAGCCTTGTCGACCAGCTTGATCTTCAGATCGACGCCGGCTTCTTTCTTGGCGGCTTCCGCCCACTGCACGATTTCATATGCCGCGCCGCAGCAGGCCATGCCACCGCCGATCAAGAGGATGTCGACTTCCTCTTGGACGATTTCTGGATTACCAAATTCACCAGCCATGTTCGTTACCTCTAATTCTCAATGATTCGATGTTCGCGAGGGAGTCGATCGGCGCTCAGACGCGGATCAGCTCGGCGGGGTTGCCCGGACGATAGCCCGCGGTGACGCCGCCGTTCTCGGTACCGGTGAAGAAGCCGCTGTCCTTGATCTTGCCCAGCGCGGCGGTCGGCTTGCCGGCGTACGGCTCGATCGAACCTTCCGGGGTGGTGCGGATCGGGAACTTGAAGCGCTTCAGGGTGCCGTTGCGGAACTTGATGGTCCACATGATGGAATCGGAACCACGCAGCGGCTGCACGGAACCGCCCAGCGGAACGATGTCGGCATAGTGACGGGCTTCGATCGCCTGCTGCGGGCAGATCTTCACGCAGGAATAGCACTCCCAGCACTGCTCGGGCTCCTGGTTGAACGCCTTCATCGCATGGCCGGTCTCGGAGCCGTCTTTGTCGAGCTTCATCAGATCGTGCGGGCAGATGTACATGCAGGCGGTCTTGTCCTGACCCTTGCAGCCATCGCACTTGTCGGTACGGACGTAAGTTGGCATGGGAAACTCTCCTGTCTGTCTTAGCTTTGTCTTTGCTAGCAATCCGCGAACGTCGCGGCCCCGTTTTCGAACTTTCACCTGACCTTGGCCGGGGCGTATCGCGAATCCGCTTCCGGCAGGTTTAAGTCCTGTTATTCAGGCGCTGCGCGTCCCGAATAACGCGTCGGATCCGGCCGAACACCCTGATCGGTGTCCGGCCTGCTCGATCCGACGGCATACGTTTATCAAGCGGCGGAGTGGCCCTTGAGTTCGACTTTCACGTTCTGTTCGGCACTGAGACCGGCGTAGTACTTTTGCAGTACCTTGGCCACTTCTGGGCGGCTGAATTCCACCGGCAGGTCCTGGCCTTCGGAGAGCATCGAACGCACCTTGGTGCCGGACAACAGGATGCGGTCGTCCTTGGTGTGCGGGCAGGTGCGCTGCGAGGCCATGCCGCCGCATTTGTTGCACCAGAAGGTCCAGTCGATGTTCATGTTCTGGGTTTCGAGCGCGTCGCTCGGGATTTCGTCGAAGATCTTCTGCGCGTCGAACGGGCCGTAGTAGTCGCCCACGCCGGCGTGGTCGCGGCCGACGATCAGGTGCGAACAGCCGTAGTTCTGACGGAACAACGCGTGCAGCAGCGCCTCACGCGGACCGGCATAACGCATGTCCAGCGGATAACCGGCCTGGATCACGGTGTTCGGCGCGAAGTAGTTGTCGACCAGGACCGAGATGGCTTCCGAGCGCACTTCCGCGGGGATATCGCCGGGCTTCAGGGCGCCGAGCAGCGAGTGGACGAGCACGCCGTCCATCGTCTCGATGGCGATCTTGGCAAGGTATTCGTGGGAACGGTGCATCGGGTTGCGGGTCTGGAAGGCGGCGATGCGCGACCAGCCCATCTTCTTAAATGCGGCGCGGGTTTCGGCAGGCGTCATGAACTGATCGCCGTATTCCTCCTTGAAACCGCCGGTCGACAGCACCTTGACCGAACCGGCCAAGTTCACGTCGCCCTGCGCCATGACCATCTTGACGCCCGGGTGTTCCAGGTCGGTGGTCTTGTAGACCTGCATGCATTCGTGCGCCTTGTCGATCCCGTACTTCTCGGTGATCTTCATGGTCGCGAGAATTTCGTCGCGCTCCGGATTGAACAGCGCGATCTCTTCGCCTTCCTTCAGACCGTCCGCGGTCGCCTTGTCGGTCGACAGCGTGATCGGAATCGGCCAGAACAGGCCGGAGGCCATTTTCATGCCGTCGCAGACGCCCTGCCAGTCGGCGTGGGTCATGAAACCGGTGAGGGGCGTAAAGCCGCCGATGCCCATCATGATGATGTCGCCGGCTTCGCGGGACGAGACGTTGACCTTCTTGAGACCTGCGGCGCGCTTCTGCTCGTCCGCCAGGGCCTGGCCTTCCAACAGCAAGGGTTTCAGTTCACCCCCACCGTGCGGTCTGACTAACTTCGACATGCGACTCCTCGCTTCTTCACGGTGGTGCTTCTCGAAATAAGGTAAGGAAGGTAGCCCGGGACGCACCACGACTCGGCCCGCGCAATCTGCCATGGCGGCAGGGGCTGTTACCTTAAGGGGTCGGTTTGGGAAAGCCAAACAGTTTTATCTTTAGGCCGCATAAACAGTCCTTATTCCTGACCTGGATCATGCCGGCCGACATAAACGGCTGATCGTGTTACTCTTTAGCCAGGGCCGTGTATTAGAATATTATAATATCTTATGGTCGTTTCATTTTTCCTAATTGGTTAAAGACCCAGCAATTTAATACAGTACCTCGTCGCAGAACCGTCAACGGAAGCCTCTCATGCAAAATCCCAAGCCGCTCCACGATCCGCTGAACAAGGCGGCGGATGCGAACAGCCGTGTCGAGGTGAAAAACACCACCTGCTACATGTGCGCCTGCCGCTGCGGCATCCGCGTCACGCTGCGCGACGGCGAGGTGCGTTACATTCAGGGCAATCCCGATCACCCGCTGAACAAGGGCGTCATCTGCGCCAAGGGCGCGTCCGGCATTATGAAGCAATACTCGCCCGCGCGCCTGACCAAACCGCTGCGGCGCAAACCCGGCGCCGACCGCGGCGACAACGCCTTCGAGGAGATCAGCTGGGAAGAGGCCTTCCAGACCATGGAGGAGCGCCTGGCGAATATCCGCGCCACCGATCCGAAGAAGTTCGCTCTGTTCACCGGCCGCGACCAGATGCAGGCCCTGACCGGCCTGTTCGCCAAGCAGTTCGGTACGCCCAATTACGCGGCCCACGGCGGCTTCTGTTCGGTGAACATGGCCGCCGGCATGATCTACACCATCGGCGGTTCGTTCTGGGAGTTCGGCGGCCCCGATCTCGACCGCTCCAAGCTGTTCGTCATGATCGGCACCGCCGAGGACCACCATTCCAATCCGCTCAAGATTGCGCTGTCGAAGTTCAAGCGCAGCGGCGGCAAGTTCATCTCCATCAATCCCGTCCGTACCGGGTAT
>JBAYTM010000358.1:0-3317 GCA_041675685.1 Thiohalobacteraceae bacterium | reverse complement strand
ACAGGAAGATCTGGCGCGGTTTACCTCGCGTCTCGCGCCGGCGAATATTCCCCAGCCGATTCGGCAAAAGGCCCATGCCTGTCTGTTGAACGGCTATGGTATAGCGATGGCCGGGCTGGCGACGCCCTACGAGCCGGTGGCGCGTGCGGCGGCTCTTTCCATGTATGCCCAGCCCGGCGAGACAACGCTTCTGGGCAGCGGCGAAACGAGCAGCGTGACGGGCGCGGTCCTGGCGAATGGCGCATTGTTCCATGGCCGCGGTCAGGAGGATACCTGCGGCGCCGCACATCTCGGCGCGGTGATGATCCCTCTGCTGATGGCGCTGATCGAGAGCGGCCGGGGCCGACTCGACGACCTGATCCCCGCATTGGTGGCCGGCTACGAAACAGGCGGATTGCTGGAGGAACTTCTGGCGGGCGACACCACGCCGAAAGGATTTCGCGCCACGACCATTTACGGCGTGAGCGCAGCGGCGGCGGCCGTTGCGCGGCTTTACGGGCTGGATGCCGAGCGCACCAGCGCGGCGCTCGGCAATGCGGTTTCCTTCTCCGGCGGGCTGCTGCAATGCTTTGTCGAAGGCACCGATGAGTGGCGCTATCAGGTCGGCATCACGGCGCAGGCAGGCTGGAGCGCGGCCGAACTGGCGCGGGCCGGCTCAGCAAGCCTGCGTGACGGATATGAAGGCGCCCGGGGCATGGCGCGTGCATTCGGCGGGCGCGGGCTGGATGCGGAAGCGGCACGGGCGCGCATTGGGCACGACTGGCAAACGCTGCGTGTCGCGTTCAAGCCCTACCCGGTCTGCGCATTCAACCAGACGCCCGTGACAGCGGCGCTGGCCCTGCGCGACAAGCTCAACGGACGCCGCATCGAAAATGCCGTGGTGCGGATGAACCCTTATGAATGCGGCTATGCGGGAATGGACAGCAAGGGCCCGTTCTCGACCATTGGCGGCACACTGATGAGCATCCCGTTCTGCATCGCCCAGACCCTGTTGCGCGGTGCGCCGTCGATGGCGATGATGACCGACTATCATGACCGGGAAATCAATGCGCTGGTCGAGCGCGTCGACCTGAAAGCGGACGACGACGTGCCGACGCTCTGCTGCCGTATCGAATTGCGCCTGGAAGACGGTGGAACCCTGACGGAAATCTGCGACATGACACCGGCCGACTATGCCTGGAGTTTTGACGATCTACGCGGCAGACTCCAGAGAACGGCTGCGCAGGAAGGTCTCCCGTCCGAATGCATCGACGAGGTCGCCACGTTCTGTGCCGATCCAGCGGGTGTGGGTGTCGCGGCGCTTCACGCCGCTTTCGACACGGCGCGGCCGCTGATACGGCGCTGAGGACGAGCGGCCGGACCGGCGAGCCGGCAGGGAAGGGGACGACGGCATGGACAATCTCGTCATCGTCACCGGCGCAGGCAGCGGCATCGGTGCCGCAGTCGCGCGGCTGTTGCAGACGCAAGGCTCGCAGGTCGTGGTATACGACCTTGCGCCGGAACCGCCGGATGGACACGGCTTTGCTGGCTGGATATCGCTCGACATCTCCGATGAGCCGGCGGTGGAGGCCGCAATTGGTCAGGTCGAGCGCAAGCTGGGGCCGGTTCGCGGTCTCGTCAACGCCGCCGGCGTGCTCGGCAAGATGCATGAGCCCGCCCGGCTGCGGATGAGCGACTGGGATCGCGAGATCGCGGTCGATCTGCGCGGCACCTATCTCACCTGCCGGGCCGTGGGTTCACGAATGGCCGCGCGCGGCGAAGGCGCGATCGTCAACATCGCCTCGGTCGCCGGCATGTCATCCGGACCGCTGCATGGCTATGGCCCCGCCAAGGCCGCAGTCATAAGCCTGACCGCAACGCTTGCCGGCGAATGGGGACCGCGCGGGGTCCGTGTCAATGCGGTTTCGCCGGGCTTCACACGCACACAGGCGCTGGAGAAGGGCCTCGAAGCTGGCGTCCTCGACGCGGAAGCCATGGCGCGGCCGTGCGCGCTGCGCCGGCTGGTCGAGCCGGACGAGATCGCGGCCGCGGTTGCGTTTCTGCTGGGGCCGCAGGCCAGCGGCATTACCGGCATCAACCTCCCGGTCGATGCCGGCTACCTCGCCGGAGTCACCTGGGCGCCCTATGGCGGTCTGCGCGCTTCCTCCGATTAAGGCGCGCGGTTTTTATCCCGCGACCGCCTCGGCCTCGCGGTTCAGCGGATTGATACACAGATATCCCTTCTGAGGCCCGGTCTGCGTCCACGGGATTTCGCCCTCACGACAGGCCGGGAGGACGCGCTCGCATCGATCGGCAAACCGGCATCCCTGAAATCTCTCACGAACGACTGGCGGCATTCCCGGAATGCCGACCAGACGGCGGCGGGCACCCAGATTGGGCACGGCGTCCAGCAGCGCTCGCGTATAGGGATGCGAGGGGGTTTCCATCACCTCCCGGACCGGACCCGTTTCCACCACCTTGCCGCCATAGAGCACAACCACCCGCGTGCACAGTTCCGAGACCAGCGCAAGATCGTGGGTGATGAAAAGCAACGCCGTTCCCCGGGTGTCGGCGAGATCGCGCATCAGCTTGATGACCTCCGCCTGCACCGTGACGTCGAGCGCCGTCGTACATTCGTCCGCCAGCAATACGCTCGGCTGGCAACAGGTCGCGATGGCGATCGCAACCCGTTGCGCCATACCGCCGGACAGCTGGTGCGGATAGGACTCCAGAACGCGAACCGGATCGGTGAAGCCGAGCAGCTTCAGTTGCGCCTGCATCCACTCCCGTCTCTTGTGGCGAGGCACGACGTCATGGGCGCGCATCACCTCGCTCATCTGCGTCTTGATCTTGAGCACCGGATTCAGGGATGTCATGGCGTTCTGGAACACCACGCCCACTTCACTGCCGCGAATACGATCGAGCTTCGATGCTTGCGGGGTCAGGACCTCCTCGCCGCGAAAGACCACCTTGCCGGCGACGACGCGGGAATTGGATTCAAGAAGCCCGATGAGGCCACGCAGCATCGTCGTCTTGCCGCTACCGGATTCGCCGACAACGCCGACGATCTCGCCGCGCCCGAGCGACAGGCTGAAATCATCGACCGGGATGATCTTGCCCAGCGGATCATCGGCCTCGATACGAATCCCGTGCAGCTCGAGAACATTCTCCATGGCAGTCACCGTATTCTTTCGCGGGGGCTGAAGCGCGTCTGCATGCTGTCGCCAAAAAGACTGACCAGCACCACCACGATGGTGATTGCCAGGCCCGGGAAAGCCACAAGCCACCAGGCGGACTCGATGAGCTGGCGACCGTCGGCCAACATCGCTCCCCAGCTT
>JBAYTM010000357.1:0-3319 GCA_041675685.1 Thiohalobacteraceae bacterium | reverse complement strand
GACGGACGCTCGCTATTAGGTCGGGAGGTTCCGCTCCATTGCGTGCCTGAACTGTGCCAGGCGCTTGGGCTCGAAGACGAACATGACTTTTCGGCAGAGCAAATCGTCGATGCTGTGCTAGCAACAGGGCGACCGATGCAAATCAAAAGCCGCGAAGCGCTTACGCTCAAGCGCAGCCTCGTCAATGGCGCGCAGCGGCTCGAACTGACTGGTTGGTCGGCGTCGCGCCTCGACTGGTACAAGGCACATGGGTGCTTCACCGAGATCATACGCTATCAGACGCGGCTTTTCGTCCCGACGACGAGCGCTGTGGCGGTCTTGGCGGGACTTGTCGGATGAGGCAGCCCTATATTGCCAATTGGCATCTAAAGTGATATATGATGCCATATGGAGAATGCTCATGTTGGCACTGCAACCCGTTGATACCGTCCCCCATGCCTTCCGGCCCGATCCTGTAACCCAAGAGGAAGCAGCGGCGATGTTCCGCGCCGTGCTGAACCTGTTTGGGAAATGGGAACTCACCGACGAGCAGGCAGCGACTTTGCTCGACATGCCGGTTCGCTCCTACCGGCGATGGAAGGCTGAGGGGCCGGGCCGTGTCTCGCGCGATGGTGCGGCGCGGCTCTCCAACCTGATGGGTATCCACAAGTCGCTGAGGATCATCTTTTCCGAAGCCCAACGTGGCTACGCTTGGATCAAGGCAGGTAACGCCGCCTTTGCCGGAGCGAGTGCGCTCGACGTCATGCTTGGCGGCGAACTGACTGATATCATGCGGGTGCGTCGCTATCTTGATGCCGAACGTGGTGCCTGGTGATTGATCCCAAGGCAATTCCGATTGCCCAGGTCGAGTGGAAAGGTGCTGTGCGGATTATCCGCAGTGCCTTTCCACCGATCGACCTGTTCGAAGATATCGCAGACCCCGCAGATTGGCCGCTGCTGATCTCTGCCGAGCAAAAAACCAATCCTCGCATCATGGCGACGATCGGCAATCTCGATCTGGTACCTGCAGACCGTCGGGTAGGGGGCAACGGCGCATCCTATCTGATGGCCCCGTTCACGCATGTCAGCACTGACCGACCAAGTCGATTCACCGATGGGACCTACGGCGTCTTATACGCGGGTGATGCATTTGAAACTGCGCTGTTCGAGACAATCCATCACCATGCCCGCTTCATGGCTCGCACTGTAGAAGCGCCAGGCTGGACCTCACAGTTCCGTGAGATCATCCTTTCGGTAAGCGCCGATTTTCACGATCTCAGGAGCCTTGCCGCAGGCGATCCCGCGCTTGATCCCGACAACTATGCTGCATCGCAAGCTCTCGCTGTTGCGCTCAAAGGGGACGGGGCCGAAGGTGTTG
This sequence comes from Thiohalobacteraceae bacterium, assembly GCA_041675685.1. Classification (GTDB taxonomy): domain Bacteria; phylum Pseudomonadota; class Gammaproteobacteria; order Thiohalobacterales; family Thiohalobacteraceae; genus JAHJQQ01. The sequence continues at coordinate 1,962 of JBAYTM010000357.1, read as the reverse complement.
TCTATCCGAGCATCCGGCATTCGGGTGGTGAGTGTGTCGGATTGTTCTACCCGGATTGTGCATCCGACCCCACTCAGGGACGTCACCTCGACTACCACTGGGATGGAACGGGTGTCGATCTGGTTCGAGACGCGGGAACAGGTGCCGTGTTTCGAGTGGTGGACACTGACTGAAGATCCAACATCCGGCTTGCGCTGCGGCGACTCCGGCAACTTTGCGCCCCTCAAAGGTGTATCAAATAACCTGCACTTGGCCTTGAAAGCTGACATCAAATTGGCTCAAGATCGGGCGTTCTCGCGCTTTCGGTTGAATGCTTCTTTAATTCGCTCGGTCATTATGCCCTGAACCGCCCCGGGATTGCCGGAGGCCAGTTTCATCAAATTATGCAGCCATGGGCGTGTCGTCCAGCATGGCGTAGTAGCGCTCTTCGGCCTCGGCAGGCGGGATGTTGCCGATGGGCTCGAGCAGCCGACGGTTGTTGAACCAGTCCACCCATTCGAGCGTGGCGTATTCTACAGCCTCAAATGAGCGCCACGGGCCTCGCCGATGGATGACCTCGGCCTTGTAAAGGCCGTTGATCGTCTCAGCCAAGGCGTTGTCGTAGCTGTCGCCAACACTGCCGACCGATGGCTCGATCCCGGCCTCGGCAAGGCGCTCGGTATACCTGATCGAGACATATTGGCTGCCGCGGTCGCTGTGGTGGATCAACCCGCCGCGATGGGCTGGCCGCCGATCGTGGATCGCCTGTTCCAGGGCATCGAGCACAAAGCCGGCATGTGCCGTCCTGCTCACCCGCCAACCAACGATATAGCGGGCGTAGACGTCGATCACGAAGGCGACATAGACGAACCCGGCCCACGTCGCGACGTAGGTAAAGTCCGAGACCCACAGCATGTTCGGCGCCGGTGCATGGAACTGGCGGTTGACCTGATCGAGCGGACACGGCGCGGCCTTGTCGCTCACGGTCGTCTTCACCGGCTTGCCCCGGATCACGCCCTGCAGGCCCAACTCGCGCATCAACCGTTCCACCGTGCAGCGGGCAATATCGAAGCCCTCCCGCTGCATCTGCCGCCACACCTTGCGCACGCCATAAACCTTGAAGTTGGCGGCAAACACGCGCCGAACCTCGGGCTTCATCGCCGCGTCGCGCTGGGCACGGGCGGACAGACGCGAAGGATCGCGCCGCTGCGCGACGCGCTCGTGGTAGGTTGATGGGGCGATCGGCAAAACCCGGCAGATCGGCTCGACCCCATACTCACCCCGATGCTCATCAATGAAGCTGGTCATCGCTTGAACGGGCGGTCGAGCTCCGCCTGGGCAAAATATGCCGACGCCTTGCGCAGGATCTCGTTGGCCTGCCGCAGCTCCCGGTTCTCGCGCTCCAGTGCCTTGAGCCGGTCAGCCACCTCGACCGGAACGCCGGCACGCTTGCCGCTGTTCACCTCGGCCTTCTTCACCCACTCCAGCAGCGTGTGACCCGAGCAGCCAATCATCGCCGCTATGGATGTGATCGCCGCCCACCGGGAAGGATGCTCGCCTTCCTGGTCCAGCACGAGGCGGACTGCCCGCTCGCGAACCTCAGGGGAAAACTTGTTCGTCGTCTTGCTCATCGTAGACCCTTCCTCTCAGGAGTTAGGGCCTCCGGCAATCCCGGGGCGGTTCACCCCATGCCGTGCGCTTTCTGGCTAACGAAGCTCGCATGGAATGCAGAGATTTTTCACGCCAGCGTTCGTCAAGGCGCTCGTCATTTTGGAATGTATCGAGGACCGCTGAAGGATCGTTGCGCATGTGCTTGTGCGCCTTGCGGCCTACGATGTCGCTCGAAAGGTAATCATAGAGGGCTGTTCGTCGTCAGAACATTCGGCACAACTCGCGGCGTAGATTAGCGGAGTGCGGGCCTCGTCTGGGGGTTGATGTTAGGCGGCGAGCTTGCGGTGCTGCAAGCGCCGATATTCGATGGTC
>JBAYTM010000356.1:0-3336 GCA_041675685.1 Thiohalobacteraceae bacterium | reverse complement strand
GAACGCTTCCTGGCGATCCTCCCCACCACTGCGGGCGCACTCGCACAGGTCCGCCTGCTGCGGCCCGGCGAAGCCGAGGCCGGCTGGCGGCTCGAGGCGATCGAGCGCGGCACCGCCATCTTCCGACATGGCGACGAAACACGCCGCCTGAACGTTCCCGAACGGTAGGAGAAGGCGCGTGAGCTGCGTCAGGGTCACCCCGTTCTTGATTGCCGCACTGCTCGCAGGCGCGGCTTCCGTCACCGTCGCCCAGCACGCCACCCTGTCCGCCACCGCCCCGAGCCGCGAGCGCCCGACGACCACCGCACGCAGCGACGAACAGCAGGCGCGCGACTGGGGACTGCGCCTGGACGAATGGGCGCACTACAGGGAACTGATGCGAGGTCCGCTGGGCGTGCATTCCCCCAACATCGACCCGCTCACGGCACTCGGTATCGAAGCCCGCTCGGACGAGGAACGGCGCCGCTACGCCGAGTTGCAGGTCCAGGTGGAAGCCCGTCGAGTCGAGAAGCTGCTGGCCTACCAGCGCGCCTACGATGCAGCCTGGCAGCGGTTGTACCCCGATCTGCAGCGCGTTGCGCTGCCGGGTGCCGGCACGGCGTCCGTTCCAACCATGACGCCACAGGGCAACCGCATCGCCGTATTTGTCAAGGATGCCTGCCCCGCCTGCGATCGCGTCGTCGAGCGGCTCCAGGCTGCGGGCACCCGATTCGATCTCTACATGGTCGGCAGCCGCCACGACGATGCCCGCATCCGGCGGTGGGCCACGCAGGCCGGCATCGACCCGGCGAAGGTACGCGCCCGCGCGATCACGCTCAACCACGACGCCGGGCGCTGGCTGTCGCTCGGCCTGCCCGGCGACCTGCCGGCGGTGGTGCGCGAGGTGAATGGCCAATGGCAGCGACAGTAAGCACCCCGCAGCGGGCAAGGCGGCCGGGCCGCCTGACCCTCCACTGCGCTGCTGCGGCGCTGCTGTTGATGACGGCCCCCTGGGCGCTGGCCACTCCGGCCCAGGAAGTGCCGCCGCCGGCCTATCAACTGGCCGCGCAGCGCGTCGGCATACCGTCGGCGGTGCTGTACGCCGTGGCCTTGCAGGAGAGCGGCACCCGGCTGCGTGGACGCATTGTGGCCTGGCCGTGGACGCTCAACGTCGCCGGCACGCCGCAGCGCTACGCCACCCGCGCCGAAGCTTGCACGGGGCTGCGCCGGGCACTCGGCCGCACGCCGGCCAAGCGCATCGACGCCGGGCTCGGCCAGGTCAATCTCGGCTACCACGCGCATCGCTACGCGCAGCCCTGCGAGCTGCTAGACCCGTACCGCAACCTCGCCATCGCCGCCGAGATCCTGCGCGAGCAACACATCCCCGGCGAGGACTGGCTACTTGCCATCGGCCGCTACCACCGCCCCTCTGGGGGGGAACCCGCGGCGCGCTACCGGCGCAGCGTGCATCGACACCTGACTCGCGTGCTCGGCCCCGACATTCCCGTTCCGATCCACCAGGCCACCACACCATGAACCGCACCGTCCTCATTGCCGCCCTCATTGTCGCTAACTGGCTGCTGTCCGCCGCGACGGCTTCCGCCCAGACCGCCTCCGTGCCGCTGATCGTCGTCGAGGACCGCGGCGGCGCTTCCGCACTGCCGTACTACCAGCCGCTGAATCCGCAGCCGGATCGCGCCACGCCGCCAGCCCCGATGCCACCGCCCCACGTGGGCCGCACGGGCGACGCCGAGGCCGCCATGCTGCCGGTGCGCTCGACGCAACTGTCGCCGGGCGACGTGCCGCGCCGCGTCATCCGCGCGCCGGGCCTGACGCCGCTGTTCCTGATCGGCGACGACGAGCGTTCGCGGACCTGGCTGCGGCAGCGGCAGGCCGCGCTGCGCGAGCTGCATGCCGTGGGGCTGGTGGTCAACGTGGAGTCGATGGCGGCGCTGGCGGCATTGCGCCGCCTGGCGCCCGGCGTGACCCTGGCGCCGGTCTCCGGTGACGATCTGGCCCAGCGTCTGGGCCTGCGCCACTACCCGGTGCTCATCACCGCCACCGGCATCGAGCAGTGAGGCCTACGCCATGGCCCAGCCGCATGCTGTCGAGGTCCTCCTGCGGCCAGCGGTGGAGCTATATACCGTGGCGGTCTGCGCCGGCGCCGCGGTGGTGTGCGTGGTGGCACCGTGGTCGCTCGCGCTGAACCCGCTGCTGGGGTTCGGCAGCGCACTGGCCTTCCTGGCCTTCGGTGCCATCCGCCTGCGCGATGCCTGGGCGATCCTGCGCTACCGCCGCAACATCCGCCGCCTGCCGCGCTACGTGATGACCAGCCGCGACGTGCCGGTGAGCCAGCAGCGGTTGTTCATCGGCCGGGGCTTTCGCTGGGACCAGCGCCACACGCACCGGCTCATGCAGACCTATCGGCCGGAGTTCCGCCGCTACGTGGAGCCGACGGCACTCTACCGGGCCGCCCGGCGCATCGAGGAGCGCCTGGAGTTCGCGCCGTTCCCGCTCTCGGCGCTGGCACGGGCGCTGGCCTGGGACAGTCCGCTCAACCCGGTGCGCCCGCTGCCGCCAGTGGGTGGACTGCCGCGCCTGCACGGTATCGAGCCGCACGAGGTCGACGTCACCTTGCCGCTGGGCGAGCGGGTCGGCCACTCGCTGGTGCTGGGCACCACGCGCGTGGGCAAGACGCGGCTGGCCGAGCTCTTCATCACCCAGGACATCCGGCGCAAGGTGGGCGGACAGCACGAGGTCGTGATCGTCTTCGACCCCAAGGGCGACGCCGACCTCCTGAAGCGCATGTACGTGGAGGCCAAGCGCGCCGGGCGCGAAGGCGAGTTCTACGTCTTCCACCTGGGCTGGCCGGACATCTCGGCGCGCTACAACGCGGTGGGCCGCTTCGGGCGCATCTCCGAGGTCGCTACCCGCATCGCAGGCCAACTCTCCGGCGAAGGCAACAGCGCCGCATTCCGCGAGTTCGCCTGGCGCTTCGTCAACATCATCGCCCGCGCACTGGTCGAGCTGGGGCAGCGGCCGGACTACCTGCTGATCCAGCGCCACGTCATCAACATCGATGCGCTGTTCATCGAGTACGCCCAGCACTACTTCGCCAAGAACGAGCCAAAGGCCTGGGAGGTCATCGTCCAGTTCGAAGCCAGGCTGAACGACAAGAACATCCCGCGCAACATGATCGGGCGCGAGAAGCGCGTGGTCGCCCTCGAACAGTACCTGTCGCAGGTGCGCGTCTACGACCCGGTGCTTGACGGCCTGCGGTCGGCTGTGCGTTATGACCGGACCTACTTCGACAAGATCGTGGCCTCGCTGCTGCCGCTACTGGAGAAACTCACCACT
>JBAYTM010000355.1:0-3349 GCA_041675685.1 Thiohalobacteraceae bacterium | reverse complement strand
GCCCTTGTAGCCGTTGCTGGGAAACTCGAAGCTCTCGCCGCACAGGTCCAGGTAGCGCAGGTAGACGCTCGCGGCGAGGATGTCCATCTGCCGGCCGGCGTCGTTCACATAATATTCGCGGTGCACGCGATAACCGACCGCCTCGAGCAGATCCGCGACGGCCGCGCCATAGGCCGCGCCGCGTCCGTGACCGACATGCAGCGGACCGGTCGGATTGGCAGAGACGAATTCGACCTGCACGGAGCGCCCGGCACCCAGGTCGCTGCGCCCGAAGCGCGCGCCCTGTTCGAGCACGTCACCGACCACGCGGTGGTAGGCGGCCGGGGTCAGATGAAAATTGATGAAGCCGGGCCCGGCGATGTCGACCTTGGCGACCTGGGCCGAGGCCGGTAGCGCCACGACGATCTTCTCGGCGATGTCGCGCGGCTTGGCGCGCGCCGCCTTGGCCAGGGTCATGGCCACATTGCTGGCAAAGTCGCCATGGGCGCGATCGCGGGTGCGCTCGACCTGGACGCTGATCTCCAGGTCGGCTGGCAGACCGCCACCCGCCTGGAGTCCGTGCACGGCGTCGGTCAGGAGCTGTTCGAGGTGCTGCTTCATGGATGAATGCCGGGTATGCCGCGATCGAAGAGGATCGGGCGAAGGCGGCTATTATCCCGGCTCCCCGGATTTGTGCAACGTGTCTTTCCGCCCTGCTCGACAAGTCCTGCGCGGGCTGACTGCAAGGGGGAGATCAAGGCCTCCCCTTGCAACATGTCTTTCCGCCTGCTCGAACAAAGTTCTGCGCGGGCTGACTGCAAGGGGGGAGATCAAGCTCTCCCCCCTTGCAACCCCCCGTCGGAAGGTGTGAAGCGGGTTCGGGGGCAGTTAGGGGGGAACGTCAAAACAGATCGATCGGGTCCACGTCGAGCGACCAGCGCACTTTGCGGGCGGTCTTCAGCGCGCCCAGGCGTGGCACCCAGTCGGCCAGCAGACGGTGCAGGCGCCTGCGTTCACGGGCCACCAGCAGCAGTTGCCCGCGAAACCGGCCGGCGCGGCGCTCCATGGGCGAGGGCACCGGGCCCCAGAACTCGAGGCCGGCGCAGAGTCCCGCGTCGACCGCGTCGCGTGCGTCGCTCAGAAACTGGTCCGGCGCGCGCGCGTCGGTGGCCTCCGCGCGCAGCAGTGCAAGGTTGCTGAACGGCGGCAAGCCGGCGGCCTCGCGTTCGGCCAGCGCGGCCGCGGCGAAGGCCGGGTAGCCGGCCTGTACCAGCTGTTGCAGCAACGGGTGTTGCGGGTGGTGCGTCTGGATCAGCACCTCACCGGGGCGTTCCGCGCGGCCCGCGCGCCCCGCGACCTGGATCACCTGTTGGGCCAGGCGTTCGCCGGCCCGGAAGTCGGCGCTGAACAGGCCTTGATCGGCCTCCAGAATGCCGACCAGGGTCACGCCGGGGAAGTGATGCCCCTTGGCGAGCATCTGTGTCCCGAGCAGGATGCGGGCGGCGCCGCTCGCCGCCTGTGCCAGCAGATCTTCGAGCCGTCCCTTGCGACGGGTGCTGTCGCGGTCGATGCGCACGCTCGAAATCCCCGGGAACTGGCGCGCCAGGGCCTGCTCGACGCGTTCGGTACCGGCGCCCAGCGGCCGTAGATCGGCGCAACCGCACTGCGGACACTGCAGCGGGATGCGTTGCTGACCGCCGCAGTGATGACAACGCAACTGCTGACGACGCTGATGCAGGGTAAGGTGCGCATCGCAGCGGCGGCACTCGGCGACCCAGCCGCAGGCATGGCACAACAGCGTCGGCGCGAACCCGCGCCGGTTGATGAACAGCAGTACTTGGCCATCCCGTTCGAGATGGCCACGCATCTCTGCGAGCAGGGCCGGCGCCAGGCCCTCGTCGAGGGTTTGATTGCGGATGTCGAGCAGGCGCAGGCGCGGGGCGCAGGCGGCCCCCGCACGCTCCGGCAGCGACAAATGCCGATAACGGCCCTGCCGCGCGTTGTGCAACGACTCCAGCGCCGGCGTCGCCGAGCCGAGCACGATCGGCGCCGCATCGCGATGCGCGCGCCACACCAGCAGATCGCGCGCCGAATAGCGGAAGCCCTCCTGCTGTTTCAACGAGGGGTCGTGTTCTTCATCGACGATGAACAGGCCCGGTCGCGCCAACGGCACCCAGGCCGCCGAGCGCGTGCCGATAATGACGGCCGCGTCGCCGGCGCGCGCCGCCAGCCAGGCGTTGAGCCGTTCGCCTTCGCTCAGACCGGAATGCAGCAGCACCGGCGTCTGGCCGAGTCGTTCTTCGAAGCGCCCGACCAGCTGGGGTGTGAGGCCGATCTCCGGCACCACGACCAGGGCCTGCTTGCCCTGCGCGACACAGGCGGCGATCGCGCGCAGATAGACCTCGGTCTTGCCGCTGCCGGTCACCCCGTCGAGGAGAAAGGCCTGATAACGGCCCTGCGCCGCCTGGATGGCCGCGACCGCGTCCGCCTGGGCCGCATTGAGCCGTGGCGCGGCGGCGCCATCCGGCCCCGTACTAAATCGAGGCGCAGCGGTTCGCAGATGCGCCTCGACCCAGCCGCGGCCAACCAGCGCACGCAGGATGTGCGCGCCGATCTGTGCGGCGGTGAGCTCGACGCGCGTCAAACCATCCGGGTATGCGGCGAGCAGTTGCAGCGCGCGGCCCTGCTGCACCGCGCGTCCGAAATCGGCCGGGCCGGCCGCGCACCCGGCGGCCGTCAGGCGCCAGACCGTTTCGCCCTGCGGCTGCAGTGGCTGTCCGCGCCGCAGCATGACCGGAAGACAACCGGCCAACACCTCGCCCAGCGAATGGTGGTAGTAGTCGCTGGCCCAGCGCGCCATGGCGAGGATGTCCTCGGGCAATATCGGCGCCGCGTCCAACACGGCCTGTACAGGCTTGAGCCGCGCGGGATCGATGTCCGTGGATTGCGCGACTTCGACGAGTATCCCGATGCTGCGTCCGCGCCCGAAGGGAATCTGCACCCGCATGCCCGGCGCCAACGCGCCGCCCGCGTTGCGCGGCGGCAGATAGTCGAACAGCCGATGCAGGGGCGAAGGCACGGCAACCCGCAGGACGGATTCAGCCATGCGCGGACCCTGCGCGGCGTGTTGTCGGTCGAGCACGGCCCGCGAACCTCATGGAGTCCGGTTTAGTGGCCACGATTGATGCACAATCTCACGATGCGAACCTAACCCGTTATTGCCATTGAGGCTGTACGCTTATCCACAAAAGCTGTGGATAAGTCTGTGGATGCATTGGGGTCAAAGCGACCCAAGCCCCGCCATTATTGCACTTCTGTTAAAACGGTTAAATTTTCGCCGACGCATTTATTCTTTTAAAATCAAAATCGT
>JBAYTM010000354.1:0-3358 GCA_041675685.1 Thiohalobacteraceae bacterium | reverse complement strand
AGCGCCTCGTCGGTCACCTCGACCGGTGGTGTGCGGTGCGGTACCAGCCGCACGAAGGCGGATTCGACCTTGGGTGGCGGCCGGAAGGCGCCCGGGCCGATGCCGAACAGGGGCGTCACCGCACAGCGGTACTGCAGCATGACCGACAAGCGTCCATAGGCAGCACCGCCCGGCAGCGCGGCCATACGCTCGACGACCTCCTTTTGCAGCATGAAGTGCATATCCTCGATGCAATCGGCCTGGTCGAGCAGGTGAAACAGCAAGGGCGTGGAGATGTTGTAGGGCAGGTTGCCCAGAATCCGTAGCGGGCGTTCGGTCCGCCGCAAGGCGCAGAAATCCGTTCGCAGCGCATCGCGATTGTGCAGGATCAATTCGCCGACCGGGGCCGCCGCGGTTTGCAGCGGGGCAAGCAGGTCCCGGTCGAGTTCGACCGCCTGCAGGCGCCCGCAGGCCGCCAGCAAGGGCAGCGTGATGGCGCCCTGACCGGGTCCGATCTCGAGCAGGTCCTGTCCTGGCAGGGGCCGGATGGCGGCCACGATTTTTTCGATGACGCTCGCGTCGTGCAGAAAGTTCTGGCCGAAGCGCTTGCGGGCAACGTGGCTCATGGATGCGGCTCCGGCCTTTGGCGATGCACCATCTCCAGGGCCACGGCGATCGCCGTTTCCAGGCTGCCGGTGTCGCCGCGGCCGCTGCCGGCGAGGTCCAACGCCGTACCGTGATCGACCGAGGTGCGGATGATCGGCAGGCCCAGGGTGATGTTCACGGCGCGGCCGAAGCCGCGATACTTCAGTACGGGCAACCCCTGATCGTGATACATCGCCAGTACCGCGTCGGCGGTGTCCAGATATTTCGGCGTGAACAGGGTGTCAGCGGGCAGGGGGCCGAGAAGTTCCGCGTTTGCGCCGCGCAGCTGTTCCAGTACCGGCGCGATGACCTCGATCTCCTCCCGTCCAAGGTGCCCCCCTTCACCTGCGTGCGGATTGAGTCCACAGACCAGGATGCGCGGCCGCGCGATGCCGAATCTGCCCTGCAGATCCGCGATCAGGATGCGCAAGGTGGTCGAGAGATCTTCGCGGGAAAGCGCGGGACTCACCGCGGCGAGCGGCAGATGCGTGGTCGCCAGCGCGACGCGCAAGCCCTCGGTGGCCAGCATCATCACGACGCGCGCCGTGCCACAGCGTTCGGCGAGATATTCGGTATGACCTATGAAGGGGATGCCGGCGTCGTTGATGACGCCTTTGTGTACCGGCCCGGTGACCATCGCATCGAAACGCCCGTCGCGACAGCCGTCCACGGCGTGATCCAGGCATTCCAGTACGTAGGCCGCGTTCGTGGCGTCCAGCCGGCCGCTGTGCACCGGCGACCGCAGCGGAACGGGCAGGACGCGCAGCTGTCCCGTCGGCTGGGGTTGCGCTGGGGCGGCGGGGTCGAAATTTTCCAGCCGAACGCCAAGGCCGAGCTGCGCTGCGCGCGCGGCAAGCAGCTCGGGATCGGCGATTACGATCAGGTCCGCGGCATGCGCGCTCTGCGCCAGTTGCAGGCACAGGTCGGGGCCGATCCCGGCCGGTTCGCCGGCGCTGATCGCTAAGCGGGGAAGCGAGGACATGTGCGGGCCCGGGCCGGCCGGGCGGGGTTACCCTTCGGTGCGGTACTCGACATAGGCCTCGTCGCGTAGCCGGCGCAGCCACAGCGCGAGTTCCTCGTCGGTCTTGCGTTTACGGATGAGCTCGCGCGCCTGGTTGCGCTTGAATTCGTCGGTGCTGTCATGATCGCGGCGCTCCAGCACCTGGATGATGTGCCAGCCGAACCGGGTCTGGACCGGCGCGCTGACTTGGTTCGGTGCGAGCCGCGCCATGGCCTCCTCGAAGGGCGGCACCAGATCGCCGGGGCCGACCCAGCCGAGATCGCCGCCTTTCGACGCCGATACCTTGTCCTTGGAATGCGAACGGGCCAGGGCGGCGAAATCCTCACCGCCGACGATGCGTTCGCGCAGCTGTTCGAGCCGCTGACGCACCTCGTGTTCTGGCAACAGCTCGTCGGCGGTCAGCAGGATATGGCGCGCGCGCGTCTGGGTGATCACATGGCGGCCTTCGCCGCGCAGATCGATCAGCTTGACGATATGGAAGCCGCCGGCGGCGCGCACCGGCTCCGCAATCTGGCCGGGCTCCAGGGCGTGGACAGTGTCGGCGATCAGGGTCGGCAACTGGCCGGCCTTGCGCCAGCCCAGGTCGCCGCCCTGCAGGGCCGTCTGGCCCGCGGACAGGGCGACCGCCATGGCCGCGAAGTCGGCGCCGCCGCGCAGCTTGGTGACGGTTTCCTCGGCCTGTTGCTGGGCGGCCTTGATCTCGCCGGGGTTGGCGCCGTCGGGTACCGCGATAAGGATATGACCCAGATGATATTCCTTCTCGCTGCCTCCCCGGGCCTGCTCGTTGGCGAGCAGATTGTCGATCTCCTGGTCGGTCACGTTGACGCGGCTGCCGACCATCTGCTGGTGCAGACGCGCGATGGCGATCTGGTTGCGGATTTCCTCGCGGAACGCGGCGAAATCATGACCCTCGGCCTCGAGCGTCGCGCGGAACTGTTCCAGATCCATGCCGTTCTGCTCGGCGATATTGCGCAGATTCCCATTCAGGGTCTCATCGTCGATCTGAATGTTGTTGCGGGCCGCGAGCTGCAATTGCAGCTGGTCGACGATGACGCGGTCCAGCACCTGCCGTCGCAGCAGGTCTTCCGGCGGCAATTCGGTCTGCTGCGCGCGCAGCTGCTCGCGGACGATCTCGAGCTTGTTCTCCAATTCGCTGGCCAGCACGACATCGTCGTTGACCACGGCGACGATGTGGTTCAGCGGCTCGGCGGCCGAGAGGACGGTGTTCCCCATCAGCAGACCGGAGAACAGGCAGGGGAGCAGACGGAGCAGAATCAAGCGGGCACGGGGTTTCGACACGGGACTCGACCTAAATTCGGTTGCGTGGGTAGCCAAGGATACCATCTTCCAGCAGGCTCTCGATGGGGTCGCCGAAGCTGGTCAGGCCCTTGAGTTCCAACTGGAGCAGGATTGCGTCGTTCTTTTCACCGCCGATTTCGCTGATGTAGCTGCGCGCCATGACCCGCATGATCCAGCAGCAGCTTTCGTATTCGATGCCGGCGAGTCCCTCGAGGAGCGTGTCGTCCAGCAGCGAATAGTTCCAGCGCATGACCCCGTGCCAGCGCGGCGTCAGATACCACAGCGCCGAGGCGTCTATCTGCTCCAGCTGGTCGCTGCGATAGCGGTAGGAAAAATTCAACAGGTGCTCCGGGTCGGGCCGGTACTGCAGGCGGACACTGCTGCGCTCGGTCCGCGACTGCTCCGGATCCCATT
>JBAYTM010000353.1:0-3375 GCA_041675685.1 Thiohalobacteraceae bacterium | reverse complement strand
GCTGCTGGAAGCCGCCGCCCTCGGTCGATCCGGCAATGCGCGCGCTGATCCCGACGCCATCATAGTCGGACTTGAGGATGATATTGGCAACGCCGCCAACCGCATCCGAACCGTAGAGCGCCGAAGCGCCATCGGCCACGATCTCGATACGCTCCACCGTGGCAAGTGGAATGGCGGAGATGTCGATGCCCTGGTCGACCGCATTGTAGGTCAGTCGGTGGCCGTTGAGCAGCGTCAACGTGGCGTCCGAACCCAGACCGCGCAAGTTGATCGACGAGGCGCTGCCCAGGCTGTTGCCCTTCGATTCCGGGACAGCAAAGCCGATCCCCGGATTGGTTCCACCCCCGAAATTCTGCGGGATATCGCGCACCACATCGGCCATGCGGGTTTGGCCGGCATTGACCATGTCCGCGTGGGTGATGCTGATGGTGGGCGAGGCGATCGGTGCCCCGCGAACGCGCGATCCCGTGACGAGGATTTCCGAAGATGTCTCCGCCGTGCTGATGCTGCTCGGGCCTGAGGCGGCAATCTCGCTCACGAAGATCGTGCCATCGCGGATTTCCGCGCGCAGGCCACTGCCGCGCAGGAGTTTCTCGATCGCCTCGCGCGGGGTGTAGTTTCCGTGGAGGGCAACGGCCCGCTTCCCCTGGATCGCATCGCTGCGCACGACCAGTTCGAGGCCGGCCTGGCGCGCTACGGCGCCAAGGGCGTATTTGAGGTCCTGTTCGGCGATGTCGTAGGTTTGCGCGCCCCTTTCCTGTGCGCAGGCTGCTTCCGTGGTTACAAGTGCGAGAAGGGCCGCGCCGGCCAGAAGAACTGCGTGATTTGCTCTCATGTCTTACCCCCTGTTGATCCGCCGCTTCCAAAAGGGCGGCTTCAACCGGGGGAGACCGGGAGGCGCGAAAAGTGGTTAGTTGGCTTTGATCAGACGAAGCCGTCCGGGGCGGCTGCGATCTATCGAAAGGTCGAGGATTTGCGCCAGTTTGCGGGCAACGGAATCGGCACTCAAAAAATTTATCCGGGCGAAGATTTTTTCCTGACCGATGGCGGGATCTGCCAGTTCGATTTGCACTGCGGATTGTCGGTTCACGGCGGCGATGATCGTGGAGACCGGTACGTCGTCGAAGGTTTGGCCAGTTCCTTGCTGGTCGATGGCGTTTCCTGACGATACGGCAGGAGCATCGTGCCGGATGCTTGCATCGGCACGGGTGTCTGGTGCGTAGGAAACGTTTTGACCCGGCGTCAGTATGACATTCCGCGTACTGCGATCCGGAGCCGCCTTGGGCATGACCACGCGGATACGGCCGCGGAGCAAGTGAACCGCCACCTTTTGTCCGACAGCAACCTCGAACACGGTGCCGAGTGCTGTGACTCTCCCGCCTCGTGCTGTGACGACGAAGGGCCGTGAGGCGTCGTGGGTGACGTCGAAGCGCGCTTTGCCTGCCAGCAGATCGATGCGCCGCTCCCGCGAGCTGAAATGGGTAACGAGCCTCGTCGAACCAAACAGGATGACATGCGATCCGTCGGCGAGTTCGACCGTCTTCTGGCCGGGCTCAGAATGCGAGATGACCGCCGCGGCTATCGCCGCCGGGTGGGGATCGGCAGCTTTGAACTGCTGGTATCCGGCCAAACCAATAACAGCCAGCCCGGCGAGGGCTGCCAGGGCGAGAGGCGTTCGAGCCTGCCATGGGGTCGGGGCCGATTGGGCAGCGGCAGCGTCTTGCAGGTCCGGCAGCATCCGCGCCGCGTTGCCGGCGCGGCCAAGGCCCGCAACGATGCGGCTGTAAGTGGCCCGGTGTTCCGGGCTGCGCTCCATCCATCGCTTTACCCGCGGTCCATACCGGTGCGGGTCGTCGATCATGAGCATGACCCAGCGCGACGCCTGCCGCTCGATCCTGCGCGTGCGAGAGAACCAGGAGGCGATGCTCATCGCTCGCCCCGATGCCGGTCAACATGTTCGATTGCTCTAAGCATATGCCATTTGACGCCCCATACCGTCATGCCGAGCTTACGGGCGATCTGCTTGTAGGTGTACCCCTCGACGCGGCTGAGCAGGAAAATCTTGAGCGTTCGCGGCTTCAGTTTGCGTAATACCTCGTTGAAATGGTCCAGTTCCTCCCGTCCGACCAGGTCGCGATGCTGGTCGTCAGGGGCAGCGAGTTCCCGGGCATCGGCAAGTTCCACCGATCGGTCGGTGATTTTGGTCGTCCCACGCTCGGCCCGGTCGATCAGGAGATTGGTGGCTATCCGCCGTAGGTACGCCTGCGGGGTCTGGATTTGCGTTTGATCGGCAGCGCGCAGGAATCGGACCAGGGCTTCGTGAGCCAGGTCCTCGGCATCGCACTGGGATTTGAGCTTGGAGCGCAGGAAACGGACGAGGGCAGGAGCCTCGCTTCGGTAGATATCATCGAACGCGGAAGCGTCACTCCACGCCTCATCGGGCCGGGGCAACCGGACAGAACCTTCCTGGTTGCCCCCGGCGCGCATCAGTTCACAGCCCCGGCGAGGCTGGCATTGTCGCTTGCAAATTCTGGCCGTCCGTAGCTCTGGTCCATTCGTCGCGCCTATGTCCACTCGGGGCGACGGCCAAAGCCGGATGTTGGAAACCTGCCAAGCGGTCAGGCGCACGTGCCTTTACCGGCAAGCCGGCTGGACATACGCACGTGCCACCCGGCCGCAAAAATTGTGACCGAGTTTCGCTTGGAGGGGTTTCCACGCCCCGTTCCCGTTCTGTTTACGGGAACACTTGCAGAATGGACTGATGACGGAATCGAGACAAGCCCAAATTTCTCAAAGGCCTCTCTGGTCGTCGCCATGCTGGCGCGGGATTTTTGCCGGATCTCGGCCCACCGTTGGAGTGCTATCGGTGAAATTACCGCCCAGTGCGCGGATGGGCCTGAGTTGGACTGGGAACGGCAACGCGCCATGCACTTGCATCGTCCCGTTCGAGAGGCACCCCGCACGAATCGCACAGCGCGCTGTGTCCACCCTGCTTGCCGCGCGAAATGGAATGCATCGAAGGCTTGTGGCGGCCGAAGTAGCAGAGCAGGGACATGGCTGCTCAAATAGCCGGACACAGGCGAACGGTCACCGCCCTTGCGGCAGGAAATCCGCCTGAAACCTTGCCGGTACCGAAATGAAGGTGGCGCATGTGCCCATGACAATGCGGAGGAGCGCAATATATCAAGGGGATGCGCAGATCATCTAGACAGTCACGGCGTCCGGCACACGTCGTACAATTCCGGGGATACAGGCTGAGACCCCGGATAGTTCCCCGCAGGGCAGCAAGCCGCCATGGTGGGCCTCTCATCGTCGCGCTCGGTCTCGTCGCAGGCGGTCTTATCGGCCTCGTGCTGAGCATGTGGATGGAAGCGG
>JBAYTM010000352.1:0-3376 GCA_041675685.1 Thiohalobacteraceae bacterium | reverse complement strand
GTATTCGGCAGGCTGATGTCCACGATCTCCGCGCCGAGCCGTTTCAGTTCGTCGACCGCCGCGTGCACGACATCGCCGACCGCGGCATCCAGGCCTTCACCGAAATACTCCTTCGGTAGTCCGATTTTGAGACCTTTGAGGCCGTTTGCGAGCGCGGCGCGGTAATCATCCACCGGGCGATCGACGCTGGTGGAGTCGCGCGGATCGAAACCGGCCATGACGCCAAGCACGGCGGCCGCGTCCGCGGCGCTGCGGGTCATGGGCCCGGCTTGGTCGAGGCTCGAGGCAAAGGCGATCATGCCGTAGCGCGATACGCGCCCGTAGGTCGGCTTGATACCGGTCAGATTGCACAGGGACGCAGGCTGGCGGATCGAGCCGCCGGTGTCCGTGCCGGTCGCGACCGGCGCCAGGCGCGCCGCCACGGCCGCCGCCGAGCCGCCCGAAGAGCCGCCGGGGACGGTTTCCAGATTCCAGGGGTTTTTCACCGGGCCGTAGTAACTGGTCTCGTTCGAAGACCCCATGGCGAACTCGTCCATGTTGGTCTTTCCCAGCATCACCGCGCCGGCCGCCGCCAGCTTCGCGGTCACGGTCGCGTCATAGGGCGCGATGAAATTATCAAGCATTCTGGAGCCGCAGCTGGTACGGACGCCGTCGGTACAGAAGATATCCTTGTGCGCGTAGGGGATGCCGAGCAACGGCCCGCGCTCGCCGGCTGCGATCCGCGCATCCGCTGCACGCGCCTGCGCCAGCGCCTGCTCGGCGGTCGGCGTTACGAAGCTGTTGAGTTGCGGATCCAGCCGCTGGATACGGTCGAGAAAGCCCCGCGTCAGCTCCTCGCTGGAAAATGCCTTGGCCTGCAGGCCGTCGGCCAGCTCCGCTAGGGTCTTGTTATACATGGTTTATAAACATCCTTGCACGGCCGTGGGTGGCAATTTCAAAAAAGGGGCCGAGTTGCGAGGTGCTAGGGTCGAGGGGAAGGAAGAAGGCATTACCTCGGCCCTGGCACCTGCTATTCAATGACTTTCGGGACCAGATACAGACCGGCTTCCACTTTCGGGGCCTGGGCCTGAAACTTGTCCCGGAGATTCGGTTCGGTCGCCGCGTCCTCCCGCAACCGCTGGGTGGTGTCGAGCGGATGCGCCATCGGCAACACGCCGCTGCAATCCACGGCATCGAGCTGCTCGACGAAGGCAAGGATATTGGACAGATTGCGCGCGTATTCCGGCACGTCTTTGTCGTCGATGTTCAGGCGGGCGAGATGCGCGATCTTCTCCACCGCGGAGGAATCCAATGCCATAAGCGCCCCTCGAGCGTGACTGTTCCGGCAAAAGGCGGAAATTAGCACACTTAGCGCCTTGCCCAAAGCCCCTTATGGTTGCTAAATTACGCGCCAACTTCGCAAGGGCTATCCCATCCATGTTTGGTTTCAAACGCATACTCGGCATGTTCTCCAATGATCTGTCGATCGATCTCGGGACAGCCAACACCCTCATTTACGTGCGCGGCCGCGGCATCGTCCTGAATGAACCCTCGGTGGTCGCCATCCGGCAGGACCGCGGACCGGGCGGTCCGAAGAGCATCGCCGCCGTCGGTCTGGAGGCCAAGGCCATGCTCGGGCGCACACCGGGCAATATCACCGCCATCCGTCCGCTGAAGGACGGCGTCATCGCCGACTTCACCGTGACCGAAAAGATGCTCCAACACTTTATTCACAAGGTCCACGAAGGCCGGGTGTTCCGGCCGAGCCCGCGCGTGCTGATCTGCGTGCCCTGCGGTTCGACCCAGGTCGAACGCCGCGCGATCAAGGAATCCGCCTCCGGCGCCGGTGCGCGCGAGGTCTATCTGATCGAGGAGCCCATGGCGGCCGCAATCGGCGCCGGCATGCCGGTCGACGAGGCGCGCGGCTCGATGGTGCTCGATATCGGCGGCGGCACCTCCGAGGTCGCGGTGATCTCGCTCAACGGCATCGTCTATTCGGCGTCGGTGCGTATTGGCGGCGACCGCTTCGACGACGCTATCGTCAATTACGTACGCCGCAATTACGGCACCCTGATCGGCGAGGCGACCGCGGAACGCATCAAGCACGAGGTGGGTTCGGCCTTCCCCGGCAACGAAGTGAAGGAGATCGAGGTCAAGGGCCGCAACCTCGCACAGGGCATTCCGCGCAGCTTCACGCTGAACAGCAACGAAATCCTCGAGGCGCTGCAAGAGCCGCTAGCGGGTATCGTCGGCGCGGTCAAAATCGCGTTGGAACAGACCCCGCCCGAACTCGGCTCGGACGTCGCCGAGCGCGGCATCGTACTCACCGGCGGCAGCGCCCTGCTGCAAGACATCGATCGGTTGTTGATGGAAGAGACCGGTCTGCCGGTCGTAGTCGCCGACGACCCGCTTACCTGCGTCGCACGCGGCGGCGGTCGTGCCCTCGACATGATGGACGAGCGCGGCGGCGAAGTATTCTGTGTGGAATAGAGATACAAGAGACAAGTTACAAGATACAAGTCGAAAACCACTCGCAGTTCCATCTTGCCTCTCGTCTCTTGCATCTTTGTAGCCGAGGCTAATCATCAAGCTACTGTTCACACAAGGCCCCTCGATCACCGCGCGTCTGGTGGCGTTCGTCCTCGCCTCGGTGGTCCTGATGACGGTCGACCACCGGCAGCATCACCTGGACGCGCTGCGTTCGGGGATTTCGGTGACCCTCTACCCGATCCAATTCCTGCTCAATCTCCCGTCCACCGCCGGGGACTGGTTGGGTGAGTCGTTTTCCAGCCGTCGCAGCCTGCAGGAGGAAAATGCGCGTCTGCACGCCCAGCACCTGCTGCTGCAGGCGCGGCTGCTGAAACTCGACGCCCTGGAAGCCGAAAACCTGCGGCTGCGCGAACTGCTCGATTCCTCGTTCAAGGCGGGCGACCGGGTGCTGATCGCGGAGCTCATGTCGGTCGATCTCGATCCTTACCGCCACGAGGTCCTGCTGAACAAGGGTACGCACCAAGAGGTGTATGTTGGCCAACCGCTGCTGGACGCGCACGGCGTCATGGGGCAGATCGTCCAGGTCACGCCCTTTACGGCGACCGCCATGCTGATCACCGATCCCGCCCATGCCTTGCCGGTGCAGGTGAACCGCAACGGCCTGCGCAGCATCGTGGTCGGCACCGGGTCGCTGCAGGAACTGTCGCTCCCGCACATCCCCAACTCGGCGGACATCCGCGCCGGCGATCTGCTGATCACCTCGGGCCTGGGCGGACGCTTCCCGCCCGGCTACCCGGTCGCCGAAGTCGTCACCGTGACCGTGGACCCCGGCCATGCCTTCGCCATAATCAATGCCCGGCCCCTGTCGCACCTCGATCGCAGCCGGGAAGTCCTGCTGGTCTGGCCG
>JBAYTM010000351.1:0-3383 GCA_041675685.1 Thiohalobacteraceae bacterium | reverse complement strand
CTGCTCGGCCTCGGTCAACTGCAGCTGCGCCTCGAGGGCGCTCGAGGCGATGCGGATCGCATCGCGTGCGTTCAGGCGCGCAAGCACGTCGCCGGCGGACACCGGCTGACCTTCGGCGACATAGATGTCCACCAGTTCGCCTTCGATCGGCGTATACACCCGTCGCACTTCCTCTTCCGGGGCCAGCACGCCAGGCGCCGACACCACGACATCGGCATAGCCGAAGATCGCCCAGGCCAGAGCCGCCAGCACCAGCGCCAGCATGGTGAATATGGTCGCGCGGATGATGGCGGAGGGTTCCGAATACAAGATGTCGATGCCCGCGGCGCTATGCTCCTCCAGCGCGGCAGAGATACCCGGAAGCCGTTCCTTGCCGGCATTGCCCATAGACGTCCTCGCCTATTTCCATCCATGGAAGAAACCTGCATCCTCCGCTGCCTCGTCGCGCCGGTGCTGAACCGGTTTCCGCTGATCGAGGGCCGGGGTCCCGGCATGCGCCGGAGTCGTCCATCCCGAAGCAGCGAAGGCCCGCGTGGGCATGGGATCGGACGATTCCGCTCGCATGCTTGTTGTTAAGGTAGCCCGTTGGACGCGGGATCCGCGCCCGCGACCGGCTCGGGCGGAACCGGAAGTAGATCAAGTTTAGCCTTGTTCAGAGCGGGTTCCAGTACCAGGGCAAGCTCCGCCAGCGAGCGACGTTGCAACATCACTTCATTGGTTATCCGCGCGTGGAGTTCGTGCCATTCGGACGGACATTGCCGATTGAGCAGTTTGCAGACGCGCAGGCTCTGGCCTATGTGCCGATAGGACGCCGACAAGCCGGTCGCCAGTTGCCGGTAACCGGCCGACACACTGGGTTCCAGGCGCTGCATGCCGCGGATTCCGCCGCCCTCCCGATACGTCTGCCAGATACTGCGCGCGGCGGCATAGGACTGTTCCGCCTTGCCGAACGCTATCGCACTGTGTTTGCGAATATCCGCCGCGAGGACCTCGGCGAAGTATTGGTCCTGTGCCGGATCGAGCCCGCTATAGAACTCCAGCAGCCGGTCCTGGTAGCCGGCCCCCTGCTTCGCGGCGACCAGATCCGCATACTGCCGTTGGCGTTCCCGGCCGCGTTCGAGCTGGCGCCGCGCGACCTCGCCCCAGGGCCCTGCGGCCAGTTTCTCGAGGTCCGTGATCGCCTCGTCCAGCCGTCCCTGCCGCCAGGCCTCCACGGCGCCGTCGTACGCGGCGATGAAATCGGCGGATGGCAGCCCGCTGGCCTGCAGGCTGGCGATACGATTGCGAAAGGGCGGCGTTTCGAAGCTGCCTTCATGGACCAGCCGGTAGGCCTTGATCCAGTCTTCGTCCTCGCGCGCCGCGCTGACCGCAAGATACCGGTCGAGATCGGCGCGCAATTTGTCGACGCCGCCGATCCTCGGGTAACGCATTTCGAAGTCGTTCAATACCGCCGTCAGGGTGGTCGGATCGCCCGCCTCCAGAGTAGCGCCGACCGTTGCCGCCAGGCGGTCGATGGCCTTCAACTCGAGCGCCTTCAGGCTGCGCAGCGTGCGCACCTGGCTGAACAGCTGCGCGCGCAAGGTGCCAAAGGCGGGGACGGTGCGGGTCAGGGTCTCCAGGCGATGCCGCTGTTCGGTGGCATTCGGTTCCCACTCGTCCAGCAGCGCGACGATGCGCGCCTCGTCGTCGAACATGCGCACCGGCGCATCGGCGCCACCACGTTCCACGAAGAACCGCTCGAGGCCGGTCGTCCAGGCCAGCAGTTCGAGCAGCGCGCGTCCTTCCGCATTGTGTTCGACCAGCCCGCGACTGCGGGCGACACGCGCTTCGGCGTCGGCGAACCTGCCGGACCCGATCGCCGCCATCCATTCCGGTACCGTCGCCTGCAACAACGCCTCGTTGCCGAGCGCCACGATGTCGCGGTCGTCCGGGTGGCTAAGCAGATGTTCGTCGGCCCGCATCGCCGCCTCGGGATATGCCGCCCGCTCCATCAGTTCACTGATCTCGCGCTCGGGGGTCGTGCGCGACCAGAGACCGGCGCCTATCGCAGCCAGCGCCGCGACACCCAACAATACCAGCGCAGGGCGCCGCCGCCGGCCGGTCCCCGCCTGTGGCTCGTCGGCCAGCGACGTCCGCATTTCGCGCCACAAGGTGCGGGAGCGCCGGTACAGCCCTCGCCAGCCACGCGCCGTCTGTGCGCCGGCGGGTCGCCCGATCTCGACGGCCGCAGCGGCCTCGGGTGCCTGCACCTCGGGCGCGGCCTCCTCGTCTTCGCAGCAGAATATTTCCAGGAATGAACTGGCGGAGGTGACGAAGGTGGTCTTGGTGATGTCGTTGCCGGCGCGCAGCGCCTGCGTCGACAGACCGTCGTTTGCCGCCGCGCCGGTCGCCTCCCCGGTCTCGTATACCAACGCCACGCGATAGGCGAACTGATCGCCGCCGAAGGCGACGCGCTTGCCGTCGTGCAGCAAACGCGCGTGCTCGTCCAGACGTACGCCGTCGAGGTAGGTGCCGTTGGTGCTGCCGAGATCCTCGATGTAGAGCTGATTGTTACGGACGAAGATGTGCGCGTGACGCCGGGAAATGTAACTGACATCGGCGGGCAACTGGTCCTTGTAACGGGCGAACACATCGCTGGCCTTGTTGATCAGAAACGGGAACTCCGTGACCACGATGGGCTCCAGCGACACCTGCGGATTCTCCGGCCAGAGAATCAGGCGCAGCGGCGGAGAAGCCGGGCCTGGCTCGCCGCGCGTCGCGGTCACGTCGACAATCTCGGCCTGATAACAGAGGCCGGCGAAACAGATTTCGTCGCCGCGGTGCACCGACACGGGCTCTTTGCCGACCGGGTGCCCGCCGACCGAGGTGCCGTTGAGGCTGCCGAGGTCGGCCAGATAGACGACGCCGTCCTGTTCGAATATGCGTGCGTGACGCCGCGAGAGTTTCTCGGTCAGCGCAGGGTCCAGGCTCGCGAACGGCGCCTCGTGCCGACCGACCGCGAACAGGCAGTCGTCGATGACGATCTCGCCGAGATCTCGAGGTGCGCGTGGCTTGAGTTTGATCAGCATTCCCGGATCGCTGCCGCCTGCGTTCAGTCGGACGAGAGGTCGATGTTTTCCCTGGGCCATCCGCCCCCCAGCGCCTTGTACAGCGCCAGTGTGTCCGTGAGCGTCTGCCAATGGTTCGCCAGCAGGCTCTGTTCCGCGTCCAGAAGCGTGCGTTCCACCTCGAACACCTCCAGTTGCGAGACCATGCCCTCCTGCAATTGAGCATAGACCTGCGCGGATACCGTCGCGAGGTCGCCGCGGCGCTGGTGCAGTTCGACCGACTGCAGCCGGTGACTGGCCAGATTGGTGAGCGCGTTTTCGACCTCCTCGAACGCG
>JBAYTM010000350.1:0-3390 GCA_041675685.1 Thiohalobacteraceae bacterium | reverse complement strand
GTGGTGGATCTGCCCGTCATGACCAAGGTCGGGCTGGCGATCGCGGTGCAGGATGCGCACGCGTTCGTGAAACAGCATGCGCACTGGCAGACCCCGAGCTGCGGCGGTCGCGGCGCCGCGCGCGATGTCTGCGAACTGCTGATCGAGGCGCGCGGCGAACTCCAGGCCGAGCTGGAAAGTTACCTTTGATCCCGATCCGTGGCCTCCTGCCGCTGTTGCTGATCCTGGCCGCCGCGGCATTGACCTGGTGGCTGTATCAACAGACCCTTCAGGACCGGCCGCGCAGCGACGGCAGTCAACGCCACGACCCGGACGCGTTCATCGACGACGTCGACCTGAGCACCCTCGACGCAGACGGACGCCTCGAGCACCGCCTCTGGGCCAAGCGCCTCGAGCACTTTCCCGACGACGACAGCACCGAACTGAACGCGCCTTACATGGAAGTGTACGGCCCGGACGAACCGCCCTGGCGCATCCGGTCGCAACAGGGCTGGGTGAGTTCCGGCGGTGCGGAAGTGCTGCTGCAAGGCGACGTCGAAATCCTGCGCGCCGGCAACGAGCGGTTGCGACCGGCCGAATTCTACACCAGCAAGTTGCGGGTGTTTCCCGATCGCGATTATGCCGAAACCGACGCCGCCATCACCTATCGCAGCACCGGTCTGGAAGTCCGTTCGCTGGGGATGCATGCCTATTTGGACAAAGGGCAGGTAGAATTACTGTCGCGCGTCCGCGCGGTCCATCAACCACAGAAAGGCCGTTAACCGCCATGCGTCATATCATCGTTCTCGCGCTGTCCACCTGCGCCACGGTTCTGCCGCTTGCCGCAGCAGCGCTCAGCAGCGATCGCGAGCAACCCATGTACGTCGAGGCGGATCGCGCCGACATCGACGACAAGCGCGGCGTCAGCGTCTACCGCGGCAGTGTCGAAATCACGCAGGGCACCCTGCGTCTGACCGCCGACGAACTTACCGTGCACACCAGCGACGGCGACGTCACGCAGGCCGTCGCCGTCGGGACGCCGGCCACTTACCGGCAACGCCCAGACAACAAGCCGCAGGACGTCGAGGCCGAGTCGTTGCGGATGGAATACTATGCCGGAGAACAAAAGATCATTCTGTTGCAGCAAGCCGAGGTCCGCCAGGACGGTGATACCTTTCGCAGCGAGCGCATCCACTACGATATCGCGCGTGACAAAGTGAATGCCGGCGGTGGCACGCCGGGCGACCGCGTGCGCATCACCATTCAGCCTAAGAAGGGCAGTGACTAGGTGCTAGGTTCTAGGGCCGAGGAAAAGCGTCGCATGACTGGGCTGTTACTGCCGATCTTTGTCGTCCCGTTCGGCGTCGCCTCGTTATGACTCAACTGATCGCCTCCCATCTGGTCAAACGCTACCAGTCGCGCGCCGTCGTCGACGACGTGTCGGTAGAGGTCGCCAGCGGCGAGGTGGTCGGCCTGCTCGGGCCGAACGGCGCCGGCAAGACCACCTGTTTTTATATGATCGTCGGTCTGGTCGGTTGCGACGGCGGCCAGATACGCCTGGGCGACCGGGACCTGACACGCCTGCCGATGCACGCGCGCGCGCGCGTCGGATTGGGCTATTTGCCCCAGGAGGCGTCCGTATTCCGCAAGTTGAGCGTGCGTAACAACCTGCTCGGCATTCTCGAAACCCGCGCCGACCTGAATCGCCAGAGTCGCCAGCGCATCCTCGACGAATTACTGCACGAACTGCATATCGGACAACTGGCGGATCAGCCCGGCATCAGCCTGTCGGGCGGTGAACGACGCCGGGTCGAAATCGCCCGCGCATTGGCGACCGCGCCCAAATTCATGCTGCTCGACGAACCCTTCGCCGGGGTCGACCCGATTTCGGTGGTCGATATCCAGCGCATCGTCACGCATCTCACCGAGCGCGGCATCGGGGTGCTGATCACCGACCATAATGTGCGCGAAACGCTCGGTATCTGCGGGCGCGCCTACATTCTCAACGAAGGTCGCGTCATCGCCGCCGGGACGCCCGCCGAAATACTTGACAATCAACAAGTACGTCAAGTGTATCTGGGACAGGATTTTCGTTTGTGACTCTGCCCCGGAAGTACTGGCACAAATAATGCTTCGGGGTTAAATTAGGCCTCTTCGAGAAACGCTAACAGGCCTTGAGCATCGGACGCACACTGCGCCCTGCGAAAATCCAAGATGAAGCAATCGATTCAACTCCGACTCGGTCAACACCTGACCATGACGCCGCAGCTGCAACAGGCGATCCGTCTGCTGCAATTGTCCACGGTCGAACTCCAGCTCGAAATTCAACAGGCGCTGGATTCCAATCTCATGCTGGAAGCCGCCGACGCCGAGGGCACGGAAGAACCTCAGGCCGGAGCCGAGGCCTCCGAGAGCAACGAAGCCGGCGCGGACAGTGTCAACGTCCCGGAACACGAGCCGGAGGCGGATTTCTCCAGCCCGGAAAAGATCCCGGAGGAGCTTGCGGTCGACAGCGACTGGGACGCCATCTACGACTCGGGGGCCACCAGCTTCAGCGCACCCGGCGGCGACGACGGCCGCGATTTCTTCGAGACCCACAACGCAGGCAGCGAGAGCCTGTACGAGCACCTCATCTGGCAGATGGAGATGTCGCCGTTCAGCCCCACCGACCGACTCATCGCCATGACCCTGATCGATTCCATCACCGACGACGGCTACCTGAACGTTCCGCTCGAAGAGCTGCTCGAAGGCCTGCAAGGTGAAAACCCGGATATCGAGCTGGACGAAGTCGAGGCGGTCCTGCACCGCATACAACACTTCGACCCGATCGGCGTCGGCGCCCGCGACCTCGGCGAATGCCTCGCCATTCAGCTCAAGCAGCTGCCGTCGGACACGCCCTGGCGCGACGAAACGCTGAAGCTGGTCACGCAGCACCTGGATCTGCTCGGCGCGCGCGACTACGCGCAAGTGATCCGCCGCATGAAGCTGGAGGAAGGCGATCTGCAGGCGATGATCGCGCTGATCCAAAGTCTCAACCCGCGGCCCGGTTCGCAGATCGCCGGCACGCCGCCGCAGTACATCGTGCCCGACGTGTTCGTTTCCAAACGCAACGGTCGCTGGCGCGTCGACCTGAATGCCGAAGCGGCGCCAAAACTGCGCATCAACGCGCAGTACGCCAACATGGTCAAACG
The DNA here is from genome assembly GCA_041675685.1 of Thiohalobacteraceae bacterium. Lineage (GTDB taxonomy): Bacteria > Pseudomonadota > Gammaproteobacteria > Thiohalobacterales > Thiohalobacteraceae > JAHJQQ01. Next base: position 220 of record JBAYTM010000350.1, on the reverse strand, counting down.
CGCCGACAACAGCGACGACAACAACTATTTGCGCAACCACCTGCAGGAGGCGCGCTGGTTCTTGAAGAGTCTGCAGAGCCGTAACGAAACCCTGCTCAAGGTCGCAAACTGCATCGTCGAACGCCAGCGCGGTTTCTTCGACTACGGCGACGAAGCCATGAAACCCTTGGTTTTACGCGATGTCGCAGAGTCGGTGGAGATGCACGAGTCGACCATCTCG
>JBAYTM010000349.1:0-3411 GCA_041675685.1 Thiohalobacteraceae bacterium | reverse complement strand
GAAACATGACGGCTAGTTGCGCCAGCCTACCCCGTGCCCAGATGGCGGAATTGGTAGACGCACCAGCTTCAGGTGCTGGCGATCGCAAGGTCGTGGAGGTTCGAGTCCTCTTCTGGGCACCAGAAACGCTCCCGGTACAGTCCGGGAGCGTCCAGCAAGAGGCTGGTTTTACAGCATATTTCGACGGAAAATCGCCGACTAACCGTCCGGCGACATCCACCAGAATCCAGCCCAAACACCAACATTTGTTGGTGTTATTGTTGGTGGTGGATCGACCCGGCTTAGCTGGGAAATCGATATGCTGTCTCACCTCAGAATCAGCGCCGCCAAGCCTGCGGCCAAGCCCTTCAATCTCTCCGACGGCCAAGGACTGTTCCTCACGGTCCAGCCCAACGGTTCCAAACTCTGGAAGCTGAGCTTCCGTCATCTCGACAAGCAGAAGACCTTGCATCTCGGCCTATGGCCAGATGTCGGTCTCGCCGATGCACGCGACCGGCGTGACGAGGCGCGGCGCCTTATCGCGGCCGGCCTTGATCCTGCGGTCGAGAAGAAGCGGGCACGGGTCGCAGCCAAGGTCGCGGCCGCGAACACGTTTAGGGATGTCGCGGAAGAGTGGGTTCAGAAATGCGAGCGAGAGGGTCGCGCCGAGATTACGCTCAGCAAGATCCGGTGGCTGCTTTGCATGGCCTATCCAATTATCGGCAGCCTGCCGATCGCGGACGTAACGCCTCAGGAGGTCTTGTCCGTGCTTCGCAAAGTCGAATCGGACGGACGATATGAGAGCGCCCGTCGCATGCGCAGCGTGCTCAGTCGCGTATTTCGATATGGTGTCGCGACCGTTCGCTGCCAGAAGGATCCAGCCGCCGATCTAAGAGGCGCCATCGCTACGCCGCGGGTCAAGCATCTGGCCGCGATTACCAATCCGATCCAGGTGGGCGCGCTCCTGCGAGCGATCGATGGCTACGAGGGTCAAGTGGTTACGCTTATGGCGCTCAAGCTGTCGCCGCACCTCTTTGTCCGCCCCGGCGAACTCAGGCAGGCGCAGTGGAGCGAGTTCGATTGCGACAAGGCCGTCTGGTATCTTTCGGCAGAGCGTATGAAGATGCGTCGGCCGCACCGGGTGCCGTTGTCGAGCCAGGCGCTGGAACTGATCGAGGAACTGCGGGACCACACTGGCCACCGCGACTATCTGTTTCCATGCATGGGTAATCCGAAGCGGCCAATGTCCGAAAACGCCGTCAATCAGGCGCTTCGCCGCCTCGGCTACACTCAGCAGGAAATGACCGCGCACGGGTTTCGTGCAATGGCGGCAACGCTGCTCAATGAAATGGGGGTCTGGAACCCCGACGCGATCGAGAAGCAGCTCGCCCATCTCGATGCAAGCGCCGTGCGACGCGCGTACACACGGGGCGAATATTGGGATGAGCGCGTGCGGATGATGCAGCATTGGTCTGATCATCTCGACGAGCTGCGGGATGCCGGTAAAGTCCTGCGTCCCGACTTCAGCGCCGGTCGTAGCGCAAGCTAGCTGGAGACGGTTGCGGGCGCGCGATCGTCGATCACGCGCCCGCAGGTTCTTGTGGATCGCGTTTCAGCGATCGGCCGGCGGCAAATATGGATCCACCGCCCCGGCGTCCTCGCCAAGAAGCGCCAGAACGCTGCGGTATTTCACGAGCATAGCCCGACCGACCTTTACCGTCTCAATATCGCCGGACTGGATCAACTCGTAGATACGCGAGCGGCTGAGGCTCGTGATCCGCGCGGCGGTTGCCACCCGCACGGTTATGGGCGCCAATCGGCGATCGCGGGCGGGCGGTTCGCTCATTTTGCAGTCCTACCCACTGCGGCCCGCGCCTGATTGAATGCCCGGTCGCTATCGAGAAAGGCCGTCAACATCGCAGGGATCAGATCGGCCACAGGCTCTTCAACGCCATAGGTGGTGGCATAAACCGACGCATAGGCCTGCAGCGCCGCCTGCAAATCCGGCGTGATTGTGATTGCGAGCTTCACAGGCGTGCGGTCGGGCAGCTTGCCAAGCTTGAGGTCGGCCATGTCAGCTTACCTTTCCGCGCCAACGCGCGAGAATGAGATCGCGGGTCACCAGCACGCGCACGGGCGCGCCGGGGCGGATCGTGATTGTCGGTTGGATATCGAGGTTCCGCTGCGTAATCTGGTCGCCAGCACGCGCCGTATTTGTCTGCGCGGACTGACGAATGGCCTGCACGAGGTCATTCTCACCACTGATCGTCACCTCGGAACCGACACCCAGCAAGGTTGCAATCGCGACACCCCTGAGCAGCGTCCAAGTGTGAAAATCCACCTTGTCGGCGATACCGGCATAGCCACCGGCGTCGGTCGCCGGCATGTTGTCGAGCCGCACCGCGCTGCCGTCAGGCAGGATGAGCCGCTGCCAGATGACCAGCGCTCGACGCTGCCCGAACGCGACAACAGAATCATATTTGCCAATCAGCCGGGCACCCTGCGGCACAAGCAGAATATTGCCTGTGACGGTATCGAAGATGTTCTGGGTCACCTGCGCTGTGACCATGCCCGGCAGGTCGGAATTGAGCCCGGTAATGAGGCTCGCCGCGATCACACTGCCGGAAAGCAGGCTGTTAGGTGATACGGGGGGCACCAGCCCGCCCGAGTTGAGATCGCTGCCAGTGTCGCGGGTCGTGGCGAACTGTTCCTTCCGGGGGCCAGTCGGCGACGGACTCGCGGTTTGCGAATCGGTCGAGGACGGGGCACCATCCGATGCTGTCGGTGCAGCTGGTCCCCGGCCGGTCGTGGTCTGCGCCATCAATCCGGATTCTCGCGCGGCCTTGACCTCGGCAAGTCGCTGCTGACGAGCGGCCGCTTCGGTATCGACCGAGGTGGGTGCAGTGATCGCCTCGGCCCGCTCTTGCGCGCGCAGGATCGGTCGGCCGAGATCGCCCGGCAATGGCGGGCCAAGCTTGGGCGCGTCGCCGTAGCTGGCCGGCAATCCTGACAGCGCATCCGAAGTTGGCGTCGTCATCGGCTGTGACAGTTCGCTTTCCTGGGCAACTTGCCGGAACACCTGCGGCTTCAATGCCATCCATGCGATGCCCATGAGGCTGGCCGAGCCGAGCGCCGCAGCGCCGATGATGGCGCCCCGACGGAACCGGATTGCCCGCGCCGGTCGCGACCGGATGCTCAGCATTTCGGGATCGACCTTCGGCGTCGAGATCGGCGGGTCGGTGACGGGCGTATCGGTCATGCGCCCCTCCGCTTCGCCGGCCGCGACATGCGATCGATGCGGACAATCTGTTGCTTCTTGAGACCGAGCCGCAGTTCGGCAGCGTCGAAGAAGCTGCTGATCGTTGATGAACTGGGCTATGTTCCCCTCTCGCCCACAGGCGCTGAACTGCTGTTCGAGACCTTCTCGCAGCG
>JBAYTM010000348.1:0-3412 GCA_041675685.1 Thiohalobacteraceae bacterium | reverse complement strand
GCTGAATTTGCAGTCGGCCATCGGTCGCGGAATAGCCGGCACGCTGCAGAGACTGCTCGAGCAGGGTCTGCTCGCCCACCAGAATCAACCGGAGGTCGGCCTGATGTTCGAGGGTGTTCAGGGCTGCGGGGATAACGGTGTCCGCGCCATGGTCGCCGCCCATGGCATCCAGCGCGATGGTGATGTCTGCGCTCATTCCTGGTCCGTTGTGGCCCGTGTCAGCGGATTGAGGTGCGGGCGGGTTGAAACGCAAACGTGGCTGCGGCGGGCCGTTGTGTCGGCCCGCCGCAGCCGTGCTTCGCCGATTCGACCTCAGTCCTCGTTGCGGGTCAGCACCTTGCGACCGCGATAGTAACCATCGGGGCTGATGTGGTGGCGCAGATGCGTTTCACCGGTGGTCGGCTCGATGGAAAGTGTCGGGGTCGCGAGGCTGTCATGCGCACGACGCATGCCGCGCTTCGAGGGTGATTTACGGTTCTGTTGAACGGCCATGGCCTACTCCTGACAAAATTAAATTCACTTACGCTTCAAATCCGCGAGTATGGCGAACGGGTTGGGCCTCGCGTCCGCCGATTCCGCAGGTGATTCCGCCCGATATTCCGGCAAGGCGCAAGACGCCTCGCGGTGCTGCGGGAACCCGGGCAATGCCAGCAGCAGTTCGTCCTCGATAAGATCGCGGACCACCAACCTGTCGTCCTCGATCAGCAAGGGGTCATAGCCCTCGGCCAGACGCTCGGCTTCGACTTCGCTGCGCACCAGTGCCGATTTGAAATCAATCCGGACAGGAAACTCGAGTCGCTCCAGGCAACGTTGACAGGTAAGATGCAGTATCCCGTCGATATGCCCGCGCACGCAGCGCACCCCGCCCGCGTCGCGCTCGACCTGAAGGGACACTTCAAGATCGGGAACAGCGGTGTCGCGGAGGGCCTCTACCAGCCTCGCCATCGTCGCCACCGCGAGCGCGCCACGGTATTCGCGACCCAGGGTCTTCAGGGACGCGGTGTCGATCGTATCCGGCAGCCGGTCTCGCATAAGCCGCGCATAATAGCCAGTACAACCACTTGTGTCAAAACAAAAAATCGGGCATATGCCGGCTTCTGGACCCAGCGGTTGTCCGGTTGACAGGGCACGGATTATTCCGTAGAAGTCAGTGGCCCTCGTGGCCCTAAACGGTTGCGGACACGAGGATTTCTTCTTAGCCGGCGCAGTGCGGGGTCCGTCTTGATCCACAAGATCCTGATCGCCAATCGCGGTGAAATTGCCGTTCGCATCGTGCGGGCCTGCCGGGAGATGGGCATCCGCTCGGTGGCGATCTTTACCGATGCGGACCGCCATGCCCTGCACGTCAAAAAGGCGGACGAGGCCTATAACATCGGCCCCGACTCCGTGGCCGGCTACCTGAACGCGCATCGCATCGTCAATCTGGCCGTGGCAACCGGCTGCGACGCGCTCCATCCCGGGTACGGTTTCCTCTCCGAAAACCCGCAGCTCGCGGAGATTTGCGCGCGTCGCCATGTCCGTTTCATCGGCCCGAGCGCGGACGTCATTCGCCGCATGGGTGACAAGACCGAAGCGCGCCGCGCCATGGCGGCGGCCGGGGTGCCCGTGGTACCGGGCACGGACGGTAATCTTGCCGGACTGGAAGACGCGCTCGCGCTGGCCGAGAAGGTCGGCTTTCCAATCATGCTCAAGGCGACGTCCGGCGGTGGAGGTCGCGGCATCCGCCGTTGCAATGACGAACAGGCGCTGCGCCGCAATTATGATCGGGTGCTGTCCGAGGCGACCAAGGCCTTCGGCACTGCCGACGTCTTTCTCGAAAAATGCATCGAACGCCCGCGCCACATCGAAGTGCAGATACTCGCGGACAGCCAGGGCAACCTGATTCATCTGTTCGAGCGTGACTGCTCCATTCAACGACGCCATCAGAAGCTGATCGAGATCGCGCCCTCGCCACAACTCAGCGATGCTCAGCGCGCGCTTCTTGGGGATTATGCAATCCGGACGGCGCGCGCGGTTGGGTACCAGAATGCCGGCACGGTCGAGTTCCTCATGGCGCCGGACGGTGCATTCTACTTCATGGAAATGAATACGCGTTTGCAGGTCGAGCATACCGTGACCGAGACGATCACGGGCATCGACATCGTTCAGGAGCAGATCCGTATCGCCGCGGGTCTACCCCTCCGCTATCGCCAAGAAGATATAGGGCATCGCGGCTTTGCGATGGAGTTCCGCATCAATGCGGAGGACCCGAAGAACGATTTTCTGCCCAGTTTCGGACGTATCACCCGTTATCTGGCGCCGGGTGGCCCCGGCGTACGCACCGATGCGGCCATCTATACCGGCTACCATATTCCGCCTTACTACGATTCGATGTGCGCCAAACTGACGGTGTGGGCTTTGGACTGGCAACAGTTGCTGAGCCGCGCCGCACGCGCGCTGGAAGATATGGGCGTGTACGGGGTCAAGACGACCATCCCCTACTACCTGGAAATCATTAAGACAGCTGAATTTCGTGACGGGTGCTTCGATACCAGCTTTGTCGAGTCGCACCCTGAATTGGTCGACTATACGACCAGCCGGCCGACCCGCGAGATGGCCGCTGTCATGGCGGCGGCCATCGCCGCCCATCTGGGACTCTGAATCACTTTACGGTCGGAATGTGTTTCGCGTTTTGTCGCGCCCGATCACGTAGTAAGGAAACCGATTATGCCGAAGGTCCAGATCACCGAACTGGTTTTGCGTGACGGCCATCAATCGTTGATCGCCACGCGCATGCGCACCGCCGACATGCTGCCGATCTGCGAGCAACTCGATCGGGTTGGCTACTGGTCGCTGGAGGTTTGGGGAGGGGCCACGTTCGACGCCTGTCTGCGCTTTCTGAAGGAGGATCCCTGGGAACGCTTGCGGGCGTTGCGTGCAGCTCTGCCCAATACCCGCCTGCAGATGCTCTTGCGGGGACAGAATCTGGTCGGTTATCGGCATTATTCCGACGACGTCGTACGCGCCTTCGTCGCCAAGTCCGCGGAGAACGGCATCGACGTCTTCCGCGTCTTCGATGCGCTCAATGACAGCCGCAACTTGCGGGTGGCCGTCGAGGCGGTCAAAGCCGCAGGAAAACACGCACAGGGAACGGTTTGTTATACCACCAGCCCGGTGCACGACATCGAGCACTTTGCCGCAAAGGCGCGCGAGCTTGCCGGATTTGGCTGCGACAGTATCGCGATAAAGGATATGGCCGGACTGCTTACACCGACGATGGCCGGCGAACTGGTACGACGGTTGCGCACGGCAGTGGACTTGCCGCTGCATCTGCACATGCATGCGACCGCTGGCGTTGCCGAGATGTGCCTCTGGACCGCCATCGAGAACGGCTGCCTCCATATCGACACAGCGATATCGGCGTTTGCCGGTG
>JBAYTM010000347.1:0-3427 GCA_041675685.1 Thiohalobacteraceae bacterium | reverse complement strand
GATGGCGTCGGTGGCGGCCGCCTTGCGGATGTCGGTGGCCATCTCCAGGTCCAGACTGATGGTCTGCTTGACGCGACGTTCCCAGTCGTAGATGCCGATGAGGGCGTCGATGCGCAGATCGCGCAGAAAGATGATGTCCATCCGGACAAGATACAAGGCGCGAGAGACAAGAGACAAGTAAAAACCTCTTCGCCGCTTGTATCTTCTCTGTGGGCTCTTGTATCTTGCCGGCCATGTTGACCGCCGCCCTTGTCGTTCTTACGGCCTATCTGCTTGGCTCGATCGCCTCGGCGGTGGTTGTCGGCCGGTTGCTGGGCACGGCCGATCCACGCTCGCAAGGGTCCGGCAATCCGGGCGCGACCAACATGCTGCGCATCGGCGGCAAGAAGGCCGGCGCGCTGACCTTGGTCGGCGATATGCTCAAAGGGCTGATCGCGGTATCGATCGCGCGCATCGCCGACGCCGGGCCCGAAGTCGAGGCGCTTGCGGCCGGGGCCGCCTTTCTCGGCCACCTGTTCCCGGTGTTTTTCGGTTTCCGCGGCGGCAAAGGCGTTGCGACCGCGCTTGGCGCGCTGTTGGGGCTGCACTGGATCGCGGGGCTGCTGGTGGTGGTCACCTGGATCGCCGCGGCGTGGCTGTTTCGCTTTTCGTCCCTGGCGGCGTTGATCGCGGCCGCCGCTGCACCCTTCTATATGTTGTGGCTGCGCCCCGAGCCCGCCATTGTCGCCGTCAGTGGCGTCATGACCCTGCTGCTGTACTGGCGTCACCGGGGCAATATCAGGAATCTCCTGGCCGGCACCGAGGGCAGGATCGATTTGGGTTCGAGAAAGTCGGGTTGATGCGGGAGGCATGACGCGGTGCGCCGGGTGCACGCTCCTTCACGGAGCAGCGAACCGGGTAAGAAGACTTTGATGTAATCGCCCTGCCGGCGAGAAGACCGGCATCCAGATGCCGTTTCTGGCATGCACCAAAATCGCGCAGAGAAATTGACCCGGGTTCCCCACTGCTTTTCCGGCTTTGGCGGCGTACGGCCTCAGACCTGCCCGGCCTTCGTGGGAATCCTGAGATCGGTGAGCAGCCAGCGGGCACGCGCCTCGATCGCCAGGCCTTCGTGCTGTCCCGCCTGCAGACGCCTGAATCCCGCGTAGGCGATCATTGCGCCGTTGTCGGTGCAGAAGGCCGGGCGCGGGTAATAGACCTGGCCGCCGCGCGCGCTCAACAGGTCCTGCAACTGCGCGCGCAGGCGCCGGTTGGCGCCAACGCCCCCGGCAACCACCAACCGATTCAGACCGGTCTGCTCGAGCGCGCGGCGACATTTGATCGCCAGTGTGTCGACGACCGCGTCTTCGAAGGCGCGCGCGATATCGGCCCGCGTTTGATCGTCGTCCGCGGCATCGCGCAGCGTGGTCAGGGCGAAGGTCTTGAGGCCGCTGAAACTGAAATTCAGTCCGGGGCGGTCGGTCATGGGGCGCGGGAAGCGGTAGCGGGTCGGGTCGCCTTGTTCCGCGAGCCGTGCCAGCTCCGGACCGCCGGGATAGGGCAGGCCGAGCAGCTTGGCGGTCTTGTCGAAGGCCTCGCCGGCCGCATCGTCGACCGATTCGCCCAGCAACCGGTAATCGCCCACGCCGTCGACCTCGACCAGCAGGGTATGGCCGCCGGAAACCAGCAGGGCGACGAAGGGAAACGCGGGCGGATCCGGTTCCAGCATCGGCGCGAGCAAGTGACCTTCCATATGGTGCACGGCGACCGCGGGGATATCCCAGGTCCAGGCCAGGCTCCGGCCGAAGGACGCACCCACCAGCAAGGCCCCGATCAGCCCCGGCCCGGCCGTGAAGGCGACAGCGTCGATCGCAGTCTGCTTCAGGCCCGCCGTTTCGAGAACTTCTTCAAGCAAAGGCAATAACTTGCGGACATGATCGCGGGACGCCAGCTCGGGCACGACGCCTCCGTAGGGCGCATGCATCGCCACTTGGCTGTATAGAGCGTGCGCCACCAGGCCCCGCTCGCTGTGGTACAGCGCCACGCCGGTTTCGTCGCAGGAGGTTTCGATGCCGAGGACCAACATCCGGCTATTGTCCGCGGCGCCGGGCATGCGGCACAAGCCGGATTTTGCTTTCGGCCGCGCGAGGGATTAGAATTCGTCCCCCTTTAGCGCCCTGGGCTTGATCGCGTGCGGTCGGCGTCCGGGAAACCCATGCTCAATCGAGGTCAGTGATTACATGCCCAGCGTTCGTGTACGAGAGAACGAACCGTTCGAAGTCGCCCTGCGCCGCTTCAAACGTTCCTGCGAAAAGGCCGGTATCCTCTCCGAGGTCCGTCGCCGCGAGTTTTATGAAAAGCCCACCCAGGAACGCAAGCGCAAGCGCGCCGCCGCGGTGAAGCGCCACCTGAAGAAGGTTTCGCGCGACGTCACCCGCCGTACCCGCAAGTACTGATCTCCCCTCAGGTCGTCGTATGTCGCTCAAAGCGCGTATTCAGGAGGACATGAAGTCCGCCATGCGCAGCGGCGACAAGCGTCGCCTGGGCGTCATCCGCCTGATCCTCGCCGCGATAAAGCAACGCGAAGTCGACGAGCGCATCGAGCTCGACGAGACGCAGATCCTCGCTGTACTCGACAAGATGCTCAAACAGCGCCGCGAATCGGTGGCGCAATACGAGCAGGCCGGTCGCACCGACCTTGCCGAACAGGAGCATTTCGAGATCGGCGTGGTTCAGGAGTATCTGCCCCAGCCGCTCGACGCTGCCGAGATCGACGGCCTGATCGCGGCCGCCATTGCCGAGACCGGCGCAGCCGGGGTCAAAGACATGGGCAAGGTCATGGCGATCCTCAAACCGCAGCTGCAGGGCCGTGCCGACATGGGCGCCGTCAGCGCGGGGATCAAGGCCAAGCTGGGCGGCTGACCTACCCCCCCTGGGCCTCGCCTCTTTCCGCCACTGGAATACTTGTCTCAGGCGGCGTTCGTCTCTGGCAAGTTGTTTGCGGGAACCACATACTCTTCGCGATGCCACGTTGAGCGTGGCGACGCCATAGAGCTTGAAGCGCAGACGCAATGGCTGGCCGCATCCCCCAACAGTTCATCGACGATCTGATGCAGCGCGTCGACATCGTCGAGCTCATCGATGGGCGTGTGCCACTGAAAAAGGCCGGCCGCGAATACCAGGCCTGCTGCCCGTTCCATAACGAAAAGACACCGTCCTTTACGGTCAGCCCGACCAAACAGTTCTATCACTGCTTCGGTTGCGGCGTGCACGGCACCGCGCTCGGGTTCCTCATGGACTACGAGCACATGGAGTTCGTGGAGGCGGTCGAGGAGCTGGCGCGCTCGGTCGGGCTCGAGGTGCCGCGCGAGGCCGGGCCGGAACGCGAGTCCGAGCGCAAGGACACCACCGCGCCGCTATACGATCTGTTGACCGAGGCCGCGCGCTT
>JBAYTM010000346.1:0-3446 GCA_041675685.1 Thiohalobacteraceae bacterium | reverse complement strand
CATCGGCATGAAGCTGTCCGGCGCTGCACTGACCGCTTCCCGGTAGCAGGCCAACAGGCCGGCCTCGACACAGATGGCGTACAGCGCGTGAATCTCTTCGGCGGAGTAGTCGAGGTCGGACATGAACGCCATGATGTAGCCTGCGAGGTTCATCGCTTCGTCGGCGTCGCGCATTAGCTCCACTTCGATGGCATCCGCCAACGCCAAGTGCGGCCCCGCTTTGAATCCGAGCCCCTGTGCCAACCGCTTCATGGCCACGACCCGCTCATCGCCTTTGGCCACGGGACGACCGAAGCCGGGGATCGCTTTAGTTTTATTGCGGCGGCGGAACTCGTCGATGATATGCAAAGCCGAGGCCCCCGCGCGCTGCTTGGCAAGTGCCTCGACGATGAACCCGGTTGCGGCAATCACGGTACCAGGCCCATACATCCGTGATTCCGATGCCAGCAGCCCTGCCGTGACCGCAGCGACCGGCGTCGTGCGCGAGGCGCCCGCATAGGTCGCAATCTGATTGCACCAGATGCGCGCATCGGGCCAGCTCAGGCACATGAAGGTGCCTTCGATCCAGTCCGCGACCCGCCTTTCGGGCAGCCGTCCGGTGGTGTTCAGCACCAGCAACTGGAAATAGGAAACATTGCCCAGCAACTCGCCAAGCAGGCCGCGGCCATAGACCCTGACATCCTGACCGATCCGCCAACCGCCGATGCGCGAACGGATGACGCCGCGCAGACGGTCCCAGAGCGAGGTATCGTCAGTCTTCATCGATGAAGTACCGGCTGTCGTCGATGAAGGGCACGGCCGTCAGGGGCTTGTTCGACATCTCTTGCGCGTGCGCGAGCAGGCCGGGCACCGACAGCCATTGGAACAGGCCGGGACCCCATTTCGGATGGAACCCGAGGTCGAGGAAGGCGGCCGCGGCGATCCCCGGCATCAGCCAACCGCCCCGCTCCTGGCGTTGCAGCTCCGCGGCGAATGCGCCGGCCCAGGCGAGCGCCGCGCCAGCTCCACGCAACGCCATCAGCGCGTTGCCGAGTTCGACGGCGAGACGATCGACGCCGTTGAATCGGGTGCCAAACCCCGGCGCGGGCCGCACGTCGCCCGTTCCCGGGGGAGGACGCTCTTGGATACAAAGCGCCGCCTCCTCGAGCGGGTCGTGCTTCAGGCGCCGACGCAGGAATCGCATGGACTGGCCGACCTCTTCCGCACCCAAATGCGCGCCGGAAAGTGCGCTCAAGCCTAGCGGTAGAATGTTCGCTGGATCAGTCTTGGACACCGACGCGGCAACGACTGCGCGCGTCGCGGGATGCCGCGGGCCGGGGTTCGCCAGCGCAATACCGATTTTTTCCAGCAACGCCTGTTGTTGCGGGTCACATCGGCGGCCGGTGAACAGCAGGTAGATATATTCCCAGTAGGAACAGGACGCCAGCAGTTCCCGCAAATCATAGCCATGGCAAAACGCCGCGGCCGCGACATAGGGATTCTCCGCCGACGCCTGCTCCAGCCAGATGCGACTCTCGACACCGTCGGCGAACCGGTCGGCGCGCCGTTCGACTTTCGGGTGTTTTTCGTCGGTCACGGTCAGAAGCGCAGCCGACCCGTGATGAAGAAAGCCCGCCCGGCAAGCGGATAGTCGCTGGGAATCCAAGCTCCACCCGGGGCGCCCGGCTCCGCGGGACTGGGCTCGCGCGCATCGGCATCGAAGACATTCAAGAGCGAAAGCTGCGCGCTCCACATCCCGCTTGCCGCTGTTCGCGTCAATGCCGTGTTGACCAGCGTGTAGTCATCGAGCGGGTCGCGCGGATCACCTGCTTCGCGCGTCCGTTCTCCAACCCATTTCACTTGCGTGGACCATTCCCACTGATTGGCCGGCCGCCAACGTACCTGCGCATAGGCTTGGTGCTCGGGTGCGAAAGCTGCCTTGGAATCGGTCGCGAGATCAGTGGAACGTTGCATGGCGTAATAGGCACGCAAGTCAAGGTTGGGGGTCAATCTGCTATCGAGTTCCAATTCGAGTCCGTGCCCGTCCTGGCCCGTCGTATTAGCCGCTGTTGCGGTCGTACCGGTGCTATCGGGCACAAAACGAATCAAGTCTTCGATGTGATATTTGAAGATGCCCGCGCCGATGCGGGTATCGAAGCTGGGATGGTAATCAAAAGCGAGTTCGTAAGTGTTAATAGTCTCCGGGCCTACGTCGTCGGAGTTACCGAGCCCGACAGGGTTGTTTATAGTGAATAATTCCGCGAACGAAGGGGCGCGGAAAGCTCGCCCGTAGAGTAGTTTCGCTGTCAAATCCTGGCGCGCGTTCCATACCAACGCCAACCGCGGATTAACCGTTGAACCAAAGTCTGAATAGTGATCATAGCGAAGACCCACCGTCAGACTCCAATCGGCCGCGAAGCCCCATTGGTCCTGAAGAGACAAATAACGAACGGTTCGAGACTCGTCTCCGATAAAAATGTACGGCGTTCCGGTTACAGAGGTCAGACTTCGATCGACGGGGGTCACCGTACCGTCGATCACGCCGGGTCCAAAGTTTTTCGTCTCTCTTGGCTCGAGCTCGCTATAGTACAAACCTCCGCCGATGCGCCAAGTGTGGTTCCGAATTCCGCTATGGACGGTCACCAAGTCGAGTCGCGTATGCGACTCATAAACTTCGGGATTGCCGACTAAGCCGCCGGGAAACGAGACCGGGCTATCTTGGAGCGGCATCCCTATATTGCCATCACTCCCTATTGGTAGCTGCGTGCCAGGCGGGAACATTGTCTGGCGCGACTTTGAATTAATGTCCATATAGCTAGCCCGCACTTCGGCAGTCCAATTCTCGGAGATCTGGCGTTCACGCAACCCGCCTTCAACTAGATAATTGTCAGCCTCCGCATAGCCACTGTGGTCGAGCGCTTGCGTTAACCCAGGACCGACACCTAACTTCATTTGGCGCCAATTCCAAAAACGCCCAAACCAATCTTCGGTGCCGACTTCAATACGGGTGTCTATCCGCTTTCCCTCTGTGCTAAAAGAACCGGGAGCCAATGAAGCTGAAGTACCGTAAAGCTGGTCAAAAACGGTCTGCGCATCGGCGTTCGTCCGTCGCCCCGAGTCCCCATCAGTCACGGAAGCCTCGACCGCCAAAGAAACATCGATCCCGTCCACGCGGTCGCCATACGTTCCCCAAGCAGCCGCAGTGCCGAACGAACCAGCGCGTATGCCAGTCTCTAACCCCCTGTAATCGTTGGCGTTCTTAGTTACGATATCGATAACGCCGGCGAACGCGTCCGCGCCATAAATGGCGGACCCAGGGCCCCGGATAACTTCGATACGCCGAATGGATTCTACTGGCAGAGAAAAATTCACTCCGCGGTCGCCCAGAAACGCCTGGGTAATTGGCGTCCCATTCACGAGAAACAGTATCTGCGGGTTTTTGTCCGTGTGAATGCCGCGCAAGGAAT
>JBAYTM010000345.1:0-3448 GCA_041675685.1 Thiohalobacteraceae bacterium | reverse complement strand
CGCAGGCCGGAATCCATGCCTTTGAATTTCTGGATTCCCGCTTTCGCGGGAATGACGAAACTGGGATTGATCAGAGTTTCCCGACGCGGCCGTACAGTGTCCTCTCTTCATTCGCCGTTCTGCTTCTTTTTTCCGCTCAATCAGTCTGTTGTGCCGCAACATTCAGGCCGCGGGGAAGCCTATTGGCCTGACTTCCCGAAAACTGTGCGAATTCTCCAGGCGCCTCGCCGAATATTAGGAACCTCTAAAGGTCCGTCGGTTTTTTGACATTCTTTCAGTTCAATGGTTAACTCTGGGCGCATTCAAAAAAATCCGGGCAAAACTGGCTAACGAATAGATGTCCCCCGTGCCAGATGCGACCCGGCTGATCTGCGGTCCTGGAGGGCAAACTATGTCTGTCGACGGAAAAGTGCTGATCATCGAAGCGGATGCCGACCGCGGCAACGAACTCGGTGCAGTCCTCAAGTTCATCGACCGCGAACCGGTCATGGTCACCGATTGTAATCATTGGAAAGAGGCCGTTGAGAGTCCCGGCGACTATATTGCCGTGTTGATCGGTCAGTGCAAATCCGATAAGGCGCTGGAGCGACTGCTCAAGGAGATCCACGAACTGGATCAATACCTGCCGATCTTTCTGTTGTCGGAAAAGGGCAAAGAACCCACGGTGCAGATCGATGCCAGCTCCTGCATCCTTGGCCGGCTGGAATTGCCGTCGCGATATACGCAGGTGACCAACGCGCTGCACCAGGCCGAGGTTTATCGCGAGGCCCATCAGGAATCGGGACGTCAGCGTCCGGTCGATCTGTTCCGCAGCCTGGTCGGCAGCAGCCGCGCCATCCAGCAGGTGCGCAAATACATCCAACAGGTCGCCGATTCGGAGGCAAACGTACTGATTCTCGGCGAATCGGGTACCGGTAAGGAAGTCGTCGCCCGCAATCTCCATTACAACTCGTCGCGTCGCGACAAGGCCTTCGTGCCGATCAACTGCGGCGCCATTCCCAGCGAATTGCTCGAATCGGAGTTGTTCGGTCACGAGAAGGGCGCGTTCACCGGCGCCATCAGCGCGCGCCAGGGCCGCTTCGAGATGGCCGAAGGCGGTACGCTGTTCCTCGACGAAATCGGCGATATGAGCCTGCCGATGCAGGTGAAGCTGCTGCGCGTGCTGCAGGAACGCACCTTCGAGCGGGTCGGCAGCAACAAGAGCATCGTCACTAACGTGCGCGTCGTCGCGGCGACCCATCGCAATCTGGAAGAAGCCCTGAAAGAGGGCAAGTTCCGCGAGGATCTGTTCTATCGGCTGAATGTCTTCCCGATCGAAATGCCGCCCTTGCGCGAACGCGCTGAAGACATCCCCATGCTGGTGAACGAACTGATCCGTCGTATCGAGCACGAAAAGCGCGGTTCGGTGCGTCTGACCTCGGCGGCGGTCATGGCGCTCTGCCATTATCCCTGGCCGGGCAACGTCCGCGAGCTGGCCAACGTCATCGAGCGCATGGCGATTCTGCACCCCTTCGGTGTGGTGGACATCGGCGATCTCCCCGAGAAATTCCAGTTGGACGACGACTCGGTGCCGCTTTCGAAACTCAGCGAAGACCTGGTGATCAATCCGCAACCGCTGGAGTTCGACGAGCCGCGCCTCCCGCGTGGCGGCATCGATCTGAAGGAACACCTCAGCCACCTGGAACTGACCTTCATCAAACAGGCGTTGGACGACGCCGGCGGCGTGGTCGCGCATGCGGCAAAGCGGCTCGGTATGCGCCGCACGACGCTGGTCGAGAAATTGCGGAAATACGGATTGCAGCGCGGCGACGCGACAGGAGTTTGACGGTACGCGAAAAGGCGCGGCAAAGCCGTTGATCCTATGCGTTACATCGAATCCCGGCATACGCCGGGATTTTTTTTGCCTCGCTGCCGGCCGCCCGGTGCGCAACGCCCGTTTTCCCCGCCAACAAACCGACATGAAATTGGCGCTGTTAAAACCCAGGTCTTGCAACTGGTTGATCTGAAAGCCTTCAATACCCGGGCACGCTTGTTGCTTTGGGTCTGGCGTCCGCAGCCATATCCGACTGCGGCCTGTTTGCAGGAGTGACGCCGACCATGAACCTCGATCCCCGCAACCAAGCGCTGGCCGACGCGTTCGACGCATTCAATCTGATGTCGCAGCAACTCGACGAATCCTATCGGGCGTTGCAGGAGCGTGTCGCGGGTTTGAACGCGGAATTGGCCGAGGCGCGGTCGGCGGGTATGCAGCAGTTGGCCGAAAAGGCGCGCCTGGTGGACCGACTGCAGACCTTGCTTGAGACCTTGCCGGCCGGCGTGCTCGTGCTGGACGCAGTGGAGCGGGTGCGCGAGTGCAATGCCGTCGCCGTGGATCAGCTCGGTGAGCCCTTGGTCGGGGAACACTGGTCGGTGATAACCGCACGCGCTTTCCGACTTGAGGAAAGCCACGGCACCGAACTGGCGCTGCGCGACGGGCGCCGCGTCAACATCGCGAGTCGCCGCCTGGATACCGAGCCCGGCCGTATCCTGGTGTTGCAGGACGTCAGCGACGCGCATGCGTTGCAGGAGCGCACCCACCGGCAACGGCGCCTCAGTGCGATGGGCGAGATGGCGGCGAGCCTGGCGCACCAGATCCGCACGCCGTTGTCCGCGGCAGTGCTCTATGCGTCGCATTTGGGCAAAGAACGCTTACCCGTCGGCGACCGTGCCCGCTTCGCTGCGCGGTTGAGCGATCGGCTGCGCAGTCTGGAACGCCTGGTCAACGATATGCTGGCGTTCGCCCGCGGCGGCAGCAGCGGCGCGGAGCGTTTCAGCGTGCAGGAACTTCTGAACGAGCTTCAACTATCCATCGACGCTCAACTCCAGGCCGCGGGCGCGCAATGGCACCTGGTCGACGAAATCCCCGACGCATTGATCGTCGGCAACAAAGATGCGCTCATCGGCGCGCTCGGCAACCTGGTCGCCAACAGCCTGCAGGCAATCCCCGAAGCGGCCGCATTGGAGCTGCATGCCCGGAGCACGCCCCAGGGCGACATCGAACTGTGCCTGCGTGACAACGGTCCCGGCATCCCGGCGGAGGTCCGCGAGCGCATCTTCGATCCCTTCTTCACGACCCGTCCCGGCGGCACCGGCCTCGGGCTGGCCGTCGTTCAGGCAACCCTGCGCGCGCACCAGGGCGAAGTCGCAGTACATGCCCCAGAGACAGGTGGCACGGAATTCATCTTGCGTTTGCCCAATCTGCTGGCCTCCGTTCATCTTCCGAGCGGATTGCGCACCAGCTACCTCACCACCGCGATGCCGAGCCTCGACGCGGCCTGCGGTATCAACTGAGGAGACCTGCATGAATCAAGCAACCGTCCTGATCGTCGAAGACGACGCGAACCTGCGCGAAGCGCTGTGCGACACGCTGCACTTGGCGGGCTATCAGGTGGCCGCCGCCGCGGATGGT
>JBAYTM010000344.1:0-3454 GCA_041675685.1 Thiohalobacteraceae bacterium | reverse complement strand
TGTTGCGCAATCACCAACGCGTCGTGACCGACGCCGGCGATGGCGAAGTCACCAGCGGCAGCTTCGCGCCGACCCTGGGTCGGTCGATTGCATTGGCGCGTATTCCCGCGGCGGCCAGCGGCGACCGCTGCGCCGTCGATATCCGCGGTCGCAACGAACCGGCGCGTATCGTCAAGCCGCCGTTCGTGCGCCACGGCGAGATCAAGGTTGCGATCTGATCGCCTGGGGACAGATCTTCAGCCCTGTCCCCAACCGACCTTCTTTTGATTTTGCAATGTCTGAGCCAGGATTGACGGGAACCCCTGTCCCCCCAACCGACTTTCTTTTGAATTTTTTGAGGAAACACCGATGAGCAACGTCCCGGCGGACCTGAAATACACCAAGAGCCACGAGTGGCTGAAACTGAACAGCGACGGGACCGCCGTGCTCGGCATCACCGATCACGCGCAGGACCAACTCGGCGACATGGTCTATGTCGAAGTGCCCGATGCGGGACGCGACCTCAAGGCCGGCGAAGGCTGCGCCGTGGTCGAGTCGGTCAAGGCCGCCTCCGATGTCTACGCGCCCGTCGCCGGTGAAGTCGCCGAAGGCAATGCCGCACTGGGCGATAGCCCGGAACTGGTGAATCAGGACCCCTATGGCGCCGGTTGGCTGATCAAGATCAAGGTCGCCGACACCAACGCAGCGAATGCGCTCATGGATGCCGCGGCCTATGCGGCGTTCCTGGCATCGGAAGAGCACTGATGGCTCATTGTGCGTAGGGTGCGTCGAGGCGCAGCCTGACGCACCAGGCTCGGAAGCGCGGTGCGTCGCTGCGCCGACGCACCCTACAGAATCGATTTACAGGATTGTTTATGCCATTCATTCCGCACACCGAACAGGACGTCCGCGACATGCTCGCCGCCATCGGAGCGCAGGACATCGAGACCCTGTTCGACGAGATCCCCGCCAACCTGCGCGCGCGTCGCCTGGAGGCGATCCCGGACGGGATGTCCGAGCAGGAAATCGGCCGTCTGATGATGGAACGTGCCGAACGCGACGGTCGGCCGCTGTGCTTCATCGGCGCCGGCGCCTATGAACACCACATCCCGGCGGCGGTCTGGGAGATCACCACGCGCGGCGAGTTCTACAGCGCCTATACGCCGTATCAGGCGGAGGCCAGCCAGGGCACGCTGCAACTGATCTACGAATACCAGACCATGATGACCCGGCTGATGGCGATGGACGTGTCCAATGCCTCGCTCTACGACGGCGCGTCCGGGCTTGCCGAAGCGGTGCTGATGGCGGTACGCGCCAACCGCAAATCCAAGACCAAGCGCGTGCTCATGCCGGTTGCCGTACACCCGAACTACCGGAAGGTCACGCGCGGCATCGTCCACAACCAGGGCATCGAACTGATCGAGGTGCCCTACGACCCGCAGGGCGGGCACACGCCGGTCGAGGCGCTGGCCCCGTACGCGGGTCAGGACATCACGGCCGTGGTCATCGCGCAGCCGAATTTCTTCGGTGTGCTCGAAGACGTCGACGACCTTACCGATTGGGCACACGCAAACGACGCCTTGGCGGTCGGTGTGGTCAATCCGGTTGCGATGGCGTTGCTCAAACCGCCGGGTCGGTGGGGCGGGAAGGGCGCGGATATCGTCTGCGGCGAAGGTCAGCCGCTGGGCGTGCCGCTGGCCTCCGGCGGCCCGTACTTCGGGTTTATGTGCTGCCGCAAGGAACACGTACGGCAGATGCCGGGGCGCGTCGTCGGCCGCACCGTCGACCGCGACGGGCGCAGTGGTTTCACGCTTACCCTGCAGGCGCGCGAACAGCACATCCGCCGCTCCAAGGCGACCTCGAACATCTGCACCAATCAGGGCCTGCTGGTCACCGCCGCGACCATTCACATGGCGATCGTCGGCGGCACCGGCCTGCAGAAGGTCGCGCAGACCTGCCATGCCAATACCCGCAGCCTGGTCGGCAAACTGACCGCGAACCCCTGCGTCGAGCCGGTATTCTCGCGTCCGTATTTCCACGAATGCGCGCTGCGCCTGCGTGTGCCCCTGAAGAACATCCTACGGCCACTCGCGGCGCACAACCTTTTGCCGGGTTATGAGTTGGAACAGGACTATCCGGAGCTGAAAGACGGCCTGCTGGTCTGCGCGACCGAAACCAAGACCGAGGCCGACCTGGACCTGTTCGCCGACCACCTGAACAAACTGATCGAGCGCCAGATGGGCGGCGGTTGCCCGGTCAAACCGAAGATGTAGTGCAAGGGTTTTAACCACAAAGGACACAAAGAACAACGATTATACAGGCGGAAGCTGCTTGCTGTGACGAACGAAACTTTCCGTTTCGGATTTTCGAGCACGGTTTTCCTTAGTGTCCTTTGTGTCCTTCGTGGTTAAATCTGTTTCGGGTAGATCGGTACAACATCGAACAAGAGGAGCAGTGGACATGGCCAAGATTACATTGAAAGGAAGCCCCATCAACACCAACGGCGAACTGCCCAAGGTCGGCAGTCAGGCGCCCGACTTCAAGCTGGTGGATACGGATCTGAACGACCGCAGTCTGGCCGACTACAAGGGCAAGAAGAAACTGCTCAACATCGTGCCGAGTCTGGACACGCCGGTGTGCGCGACCTCGACCAAGAAATTCAACGACCATGCCAAGGGTCGCGACGACGTCGTGATGCTGGTGATCGCCGCCGACCTGCCCTTCGCGATGGGCCGTTTCTGCACCGGCGAAAGCGTCGACAAGGTGATCCCGCTGTCGATCATGCGCGACAAGAAGTTCGCGACGGATTACGGCATGCTCATTACCGACGGCCCGCTGGCCGGCATCACCGGGCGCGCCGTCGTGGTGCTGGATGCCAACGACAAGGTCGTTTATACGGAGCTGGTGCCGGAGATCGCGCAGGAGCCGGATTACGATAGGGCGCTGGCGGCGCTTTGACGGTTTTTTTGTTTTCTTGAATTGTTTGCGAGGTGTTAGCTGGCTTTTCTTCCGCGCTTGCTGCGCGGGTTACTTTCTCTTGCTTGCCCAAGAGAAAGTAACCAAAGAGAAGGGCACCCCGACGGCTTGCCCGCCCCATAAAAGTCATGGGGCGGGTATCCTGCGCTCCTCGCCCTTTTGCGCGCTCGCCTGACTCGCTGTTCGAGCGGGTCAGCGCCGTAGGCGATGGCCCGAGCGAACTGCGAGTCAGGCGCGCGCCGCCCCTTGATATATGCCGGGGCCGAGAAGCGCAGGGAACCCCCGAAGGGGGCGGCGGCTCCGGGTCGCCTTTCTTTTGGGTACTTTTCTTTGGCGACGCAAAGAAAAGTACCTCGCGCCAGCAAGGCGCGAAAGAAAGGCAATGCTGTACCAATGCACAGGAAACGAGAAGAACCGGCCAAAGCGCAGAGCTGCGACGCAGAAACCGCCGGAGAGGTTAGCCGAACGGGATTGCCGCGGCGCCGCGCGCCTCGCAATG
>JBAYTM010000343.1:0-3457 GCA_041675685.1 Thiohalobacteraceae bacterium | reverse complement strand
GCGCATCACCGGCGAGAACAAGGTGCGCTGCCGTCTGTTCCACGGCCGCGGCGGCACCATCGGCCGCGGCGGCGGCCCGACTCATGAGGCGATCCTGGCGCAACCGCCCGGCACGGTACATGGCGAGATCAAGTTCACCGAACAGGGCGAGGTGCTGTCGTACAAATACGGCAACCTGGAGACCGCGATCTACGAATTGACCATGGGCGTCACCGGCCTGCTCAAGGCCAGCCGTTCGCTGGTGCAGCCCGCGGCTCAGGATCGCAGCGACTACCTCGGCATCATGGACGAGCTGGCGCAGATCGGCGAGCAGGCCTATCGTAAGCTCACCGACCATACCGAGGGCTTCCTCGATTATTTCTACGAGGTCTGCCCGGTCAGCGAGATCGCGCTGCTCAACATCGGTTCGCGACCGAGCCACCGCAAGCAGGGCAGCCGCGCCAAGACGTCGATCCGTGCGATCCCCTGGGTGTTCGGCTGGGCGCAATCGCGGCACACCCTGCCGGCCTGGTACGGTATCGGCCTGGCGCTGGAGAGCTGGCGCCGCCAGGATCCGGCACGGATCGCCAAGCTGCAGACCATGTATCAGGAATGGCCGTTCTTCCGCGCGCTTCTGAGCAACACCCAGATGTCGCTGTTCAAGGCACAGATGGACATCGCCCGTGAATACACCGCACTGGCGCAGGACAAGGATCGCGCGGCCAGTATCTACGAAAACGTCCGCGGGGAATTCGAGCGCACGCTGACCCAGGTGCTGTGCGTCGCCAATCAAAAGGTGCTGATCCAGGAGAACCCGCCGCTGCATCTGTCGCTGGCGCGTCGTGACCCCTACCTCGATCCGCTCAACCACATTCAGCTCACCTTGCTCAAGCGCTTCCGCAACGAACGACTGCCGGAGCCGGAACGCGACAGGTGGCTGGACCCGCTGCTGCGCTCGATCAACGCGATCGCCAGCGGCATGCGCAACACCGGCTGACGGCGGCGATCCAACCCACGCTGGAGAACCTGTTCGAGAACAATCGCCGCTGGTCGGAGCGGATGACGGATCAGGATCCGCGCTTCTTCCAGAAGCTGCTGAGCCAGCAGACGCCCGAGCACCTCTGGATCGGCTGCGCGGACAGCCGGGTGCCGGCGAACGAAATCGTCGACCTGATGCCCGGCGAGCTGTTCGTCCATCGCAACGTCGCCAACGTCGTCGTACACACCGACCTCAATTGTCTTTCCGTGCTGCAATTCGCCGTGGACGTCCTCAAGGTCAAACACATCATCGTCTGCGGCCACTACGGCTGCGGCGGCATCCGCGCGGCGCTCAACAACGATCGCCTCGGTCTGACCGACAACTGGCTAAGGCACGTGCAGGATGTGCGGAAGAAGCATGCTTCGCCGCTGCTTGCCATTGCGCAGGGCGAAGCCCGCAGCGACAAACTCTGCGAGCTGAACGTGGTGGAACAGGTGGTCAATGTGTGCGAGACGACCATCATCCAGGACGCCTGGGCACGACATCAGGCGGCGCGGTGCACGGGTGGATCTACGGATTGCGCGACGGCCGCCTGCGCGACCTGGGGGTCGACGTCAGCCAGCCGGAGCAGCTGCCACGCGCCTACGACACGGCGATTCAAGGACTGTTGGCCGCAGGCAGCTGACGCACCGCGGCCTGCCGACCGGACTATTCCGAACAGAACGGGCGCCGGCGCTATTCTATTATTCGCCGTGCCGTTGTCCCCGCCTTACAGCGGGCGCTGCGCGGTCTGCTTCCGCACCACCCCGACCACCTGCCAAGCCGTCAACAGGCGCGTACCCCAGGTCACCAGACGATGGCGGCGGCCAACGAGCGCCGCCACGCCGGTCGCCGCCAGCAGCGGGCGTCTGCGCAATGTGCGGGCCAGCGCCATGCCGAGATCGACCGGCCAGAGACGCGCATGCAACTGCGAGTTGATCGTCGCCAGCTCGCCGCGTTGTGCGGCGGCCCGCAACACCAGCGCCTCGCGCCGCCGCCGTAGCGATTCCATGCGTGGGTTCATGGCCGCGAGGTCAGCCGCAATCTGTCCTTACGCAATTCGGACAGGGTGGTGGAAAACAATTGCGGGCGGTTTTTGATACGTCGATAGGCCGCATAGGCCGCGCCGACGCCAAGTCCGAGATAGAGCAGGGTCAAGAGACCGACCGCCGCCAGCGGGTGGGTGTCCCAGAACAGCACCACGATGAACAGACTCGCGAACAACACACCGAGCGCGAGAAAGAACACCGCGGCCACGGCGAACATCAGCAGCTGACGTGCGCCCTCCCCGGCCTCCTGCAACTCGGTGGTGGCGATCTCTATCCGGGTATGCAGGATCTCGACGAAGGTCGCGAGCAGTTGTTGCGCCGACGTCAGCAAACCGCTGGTGCGTCGCGGCACCGCATCTGGATCGAAACCCGTCACGCCTCAGCGCCGTCCGGTCATGATGCCGACCAGAAAACCGACTGCGGTCGCGAGCGCGACGGACTGCCAGGGATTTTCGTGCACCAGTTGATCGGTGGCCTTGGCCGCGGCCTTGGTACGCTCCATCACATCGCCCTGCAGTTCGTCGAGACGTGCGCGCGCCTTGCGCAGATTCTGCTCGGCGCGGGCGCGGACCGCCTCGATCTTCTCGCCGGTCTGCCCGGCCGTGGCCTTCAGCAGGTCTTCCGCGTCCTGTATGACCGTTTGAAAATCCTGGACCAATCGTTCGCGTGCGTTCTGTGATTCGCCGTTCATACGCTGCTCCTTGCCTGGTTGGAGGCGATGAGAGTTTCGCCTTGTGATCTCCACTTTAGCACGCACGCGCCTGGCCCGAGCCCTCCAGTTTCCGGCAGCTGATCGTGTAATTTATACAAAACGAAACGCCGGCTGCCGGATGCGGCCTTTTGCCGGAAGGTACTGCTGGTTTGCGGGAAGGCGGACGTCTCGGCGTGGCGAACGCGGCGGCCGGGCCGACCGAACCGTGAAGACGCATGTAGCGCGCGCGTGTGGCGCGTCTCGACTGGACGCTACGTACGCTCAACGCCCAGGTATCAGGCGACCTGAATGGGGATTTCGCGGCTGGTGCGGGTGATGCGGTTGTCGGCGTCGAGATAGACCAGCGTGGGCTTGAAGTTCATCGCCTCCTGCTGGGTCAGGATGGCATAGCAACAGATGATGACCCGGTCGCCGGGCGCGGCCTTGTGGGCGGCGGCGCCGTTCACCGAGATGATGCCCGAGCCTTCCTGTCCGCGGATGGCGTAGGTGGTGAAACGCTCACCATTGGTCTTGTTGTAGATGTGTATCTGCTCGTATTCGCGAATCCCCGCCGCATCCAGCAAGGCGCCATCGATCGCGCAGGACCCTTCGTACTCCAGCTCGGAATGGGTCACACGGGCGTGGTGAAGCTTCGCTTTGAGTAAAGTCAGTTGCATGGCATCGGGGGGAACTGCAGTTGCGGGAGACGAATTATCCCCG
>JBAYTM010000342.1:0-3458 GCA_041675685.1 Thiohalobacteraceae bacterium | reverse complement strand
GCCTTGACCGGGCTGGCACGCAGCTGGCGCCCACGACCGGCGGGCCGATCGGGCTGCGTATAGACACCGACCACCGGGTGCGCTCCGGCTAGCAACGCGCGTAGCGAAGGCACGGCGAACTCGGGCGTGCCGGCAAAGACGATCCTCATGGGCTCTGCAGGGACCTTCTAAAGGTAGACCCAGGTCGGGAGATTGCGGATTGTACGCGGACGCCGCGCAATTGGCAGCGGCGTGGAGCACCCGGCGGGTCAGAGCGCCGTTTCGCCCAACGCGCCGGTCGGCTCGGCGTCGCCGTGGCGGCGCGCCTTCTCGAGCTTCTTGCGGATCCGCTGCCGCTTGAGATTCGACAGGTAGTCGACGAACAGCTTTCCGTCCAGATGATCGATCTCATGCTGAATGCAGACGGCGAGCAGCCCGTCAGCGTCCAGCTCGAAGGTTTTGCCCTCGCGGTCCAGGGCACGCACCTTGACGCGCTCGGCGCGCTGCACCTTGTCGTAGAAGCCGGGGACCGACAGGCAGCCCTCTTCCATCTCTTCCACACCATCCAGCTGCAATATTTCGGGATTGATCAAAACCAGCGGCTGATCCTTGTCTTCGCTCACGTCCGCGACGAGCAGACGCTGGTGCACGTCGACCTGCGTCGCGGCGAGACCGATCCCGGGTGCTGCATACATGGTTTCGAACATGTCGTCGACCAGCCGCTGGAGCTCCGCATCGACGGATGCAACCGGGCGCGCCCGCGTGCGGAGGCGCGGGTCCGGGAAATGGAGGATTTCGAGCTTGGCCATGTGCAGTCAGTCACAAACGCGTAGAATGCGCCCATCTATGGCGCTAAAGTAATTCGGCTAACGCAGCGATAATAATAGAATTCGAGCCCAGCTTTCCACACTTTGTGAGCTGGGGTTTTTGAATTAGACTGCTCCGGGGGTCGACGCGCACGGCAACAAGTCCGCGAACGTCGTCGTCTGCAGCCGTATTCGACAACACAACCAGCTGCAAAGGGACGTTTATGGCCAACAAACTGATTGGACTGGTTTTCGCCGCGCTACTCGCCGCTCCGGCGCTGGCCGACGAGGTCGCCCTCAATCCCAATCACCCGGACCGCTACGTGGTCGTCAAAGGCGATACCCTTTGGGATATCTCCGAACGCTTCCTGCGCGATCCCTGGCTCTGGCCGGAGGTCTGGGACATCAACCCGCAGATCGCCAACCCGCACCTGATCTATCCGGGCGACGTGATCAACCTGGTCTATGTCGATGGCAAGCCGCAGCTACGCCTCGAGCGCGGCGGCCGCCCGACCGTCAAACTTTCGCCGACGGCCCGCGAACAGCGTATCGACCGCGCCATCCCGACCATTCCGATCGACGCGATCAAACAGTTCCTCACACAGCCCCTGGTGGTCGAAGAGGACGAACTGGACAGCGCCCCCTACGTCGTCGAAAGCGCCGACGAGCACCTGGTGGTCGGTGCCGGCGACCGTATCTATGTACGCGGCATCACCGACACCAGTCAGGGGCGCTACGGCGTCTACCATGCTGGCGACAAACTGATCGATCCGGACAGCAAAGAGGTGCTGGGCCGGCAGGCGATCTACCTTGGCGACGCCAGCGTGCAACGCTTTGGCGATCCCGCGACCCTGGCGGTGGACAGTTCGACGCGCGAAATCGGCATAGGCGCACGCCTCAAGCCGGTCAGCGCCGACGAGATCCACGCCAGTTTCCTGCCGCATTCGCCGGCGAGCGACACCAAGGGCCGTATCATTGCGGTGCACGATGGCGTCTCTCAAGTGGGGCGTCTGCAGATCGTGGTGGTGAACCGCGGCAAGCGCGAGAACATGGAAGTCGGTCACGTGCTGCGGATCCAGCAGGCCGGACAGGAGGTCAAGGATAAGGTCACCGACGCACCCAACGACAAGGTCAGACTGCCGGACGAGGATGCCGGCCTGCTGATGCTGTTCCGCGTCTTCGACAAAGTCAGTTATGGGTTAGTCATGGAATCGACCCGGCCCATCCATGTGCTCGACTACATTACGAATCCCTGATCGTCAGTCGTCTGCTGCGCCGCGGCGCGGCCCTCCAGGACCGTCCTGGGGTGCCGCGCCGCTTCGTTTATGAACGCACGGGAACTCCCGCCCGAGGTGCTGCGCGAGTGGCTGGCCCTGCTGCGCGCACCGGGTATCGGACCGATCAGCTTTTCCCGTTTGATGCAGGCCGCACCTGGTCCGGACCAGTTGTTCGCCTATGCATTGGCCAGCTCGGCCCTGCCCGAGGCCACGCGCGCGGCGCTGCGCGCCCCCGATGAGGCCGGTATCGACCGCGATCTGGGCTGGGCCGCAGAGGCGGGGAACCGCATCCTCAGCTTGGCGTCGCCGGACTATCCGCCGTTGTTGCGCGAAATTCCCGACCCGCCGCCGCTGCTGTTCCTGCAGGGCGACCCGGCCTGCCTGCGATCGCCTCAACTGGCGATGGTCGGCAGCCGCAACCCGAGCCCCGGCGGCCGGGACAACGCCCTGGAGTTCGCCCGCCACCTGGCGGCGGTTGGTCTGACCATCACCAGCGGGCTCGCCCTGGGCATAGACGCCGCCAGCCACCGCGGGGCGCTCGACCGCAACGGGCCCACCCTGGGAGTCATGGGCACCGGGCCGGACCGCATCTACCCGACCAGGCATCGCGCGCTCGCGCAGGAAATCGTCGCCGGCGGCGGTGCCGTGCTGACCGAGTTTCCTACGGGCGTGGAGCCGCGGCCGGAAAATTTCCCCCGCCGCAACCGCA
This sequence comes from Thiohalobacteraceae bacterium, assembly GCA_041675685.1. Classification (GTDB taxonomy): domain Bacteria; phylum Pseudomonadota; class Gammaproteobacteria; order Thiohalobacterales; family Thiohalobacteraceae; genus JAHJQQ01. The sequence continues at coordinate 687 of JBAYTM010000342.1, read as the reverse complement.
TCATCAGCGGTCTCAGCCTCGGCACACTGGTGATCGAGGCGGCACTCCGCTCGGGTTCCCTCACCACTGCGCGCCACGCCGTCGAGCAGGGTCGGGAGGTGTTCGCCATCCCCGGCTCCATCCACAACCCGATGGCGCGGGGCTGCCACGCGCTGATCCGCCAGGGGGCCAAGCTGGTCGAGTGCGCGCAGGATATCCTCGAAGAGCTCGGCGGGATCGCGGCGAGCCGCGACGCTGACGCGCCCGCGCGGACCGACCAGCCGGCGCCCGACGCCGTCTCGCCGGATCATCAGCAACTCCTTGATCGCATGGGATTCGATGCGATTTCGGTCGACCAGTTGGCGGGGCGCAGCGGATTGACGGCCGCAGCCGTTTCCTCCATGCTCCTGATCCTAGAGCTGCAGGGCCGGGTCAAATCCCAGGCCGGCGGACGTTACGTCCGCAGCGAATCGCGAGGTTGAAATGAAAGAAAGTGTGTTGGACGTGCTCATGTATCTCTTTGAAAACTATTACATGGATGATGAGCCCGAGGGCCGACCCGACCGCGAATCGCTGCAAGTGGAACTGCTCGAGGCGGGCTTTCCGCCCAGCGAAGTCAACAAGGCCTTCGACTGGCTCGACGACTTGGCCACGCAGCGGGAGGCGGGAGTCCCGATCCATGCCGCCGCGCACAGCATCCGTCTCTAT
>JBAYTM010000341.1:0-3463 GCA_041675685.1 Thiohalobacteraceae bacterium | reverse complement strand
GGCTGGCGGCAATTTCTTCGATCGACATGTGGGTACTGTCGAGGGTGCGGATCTGTTCGCGGCGTAGCAGGCTGTCGAGTTGCCGTACTTCGTATTGGCACTGCAGCAGGGTCGCGTAGGGACTGTTGGGGCGCCGCTCCTGGCGGATCTGCTGCAGACGTTCCGGCGCAATGACCAGACCGACCAGACGATCGCGACATACCGACAGAGACTGCGGTAACCGCGGCTGTTCCAGGTCTTCTTCCGTGAGCGGATAGTTGGCGGCGCGTACGCCGTACTGCATGGCGAGATACAGGCAGGTCGGGGTCTTGCCGCTGCGCGAGACACCGATGACGACCAGGTCCGCGGCGGCGTAATGCTGGGTTCCGAGCCCATCGTCGGTGCTGAGCGCGAAATTCACGGCATCGATACGCGTGTCGTAGCGCCCGGTATCCCGAAGACCGTGCGAGCGGCCCACGGAGTGCGAAGAGACCTGCTTCAGCTCCGCCTCCAGCGGCGCCATGAACGCCTCGAAGAAATCCAGGAACAGACCACGGCTCGTCATCAGGATATCGCGCAGTTCGGAGCGCACCTGCGTGGAAAACACCAGGGGCCGCTCACCGTCGACGGCGTCGATCCGGGCGACTGCCGCGCGCGCCTTGTCTTCGGTATCGACGAAGGGCAAGGCGATTTGCGTGAACTCCACCGCTTCGAACTGCGAGAGCAGACCGCGCCCGAGGGTTTCGACGCTGATACCGGTCCGGTCGGAGACGAAGAACACGGTCCGGCGCATTTGTTGACCCATGGCATTCCTTCCCGAAAACACGGATGCTAACCTCCTTGTAAACATTCAAACGGATAGACGCAAGCGCGAGGTGAGCGGTATGCAGGTGCAAGTACGCTGGTTCGAAGAACTCGGCATGGACGACGTGCCGCAGGTCGGCGGCAAGAACGCCTCCCTCGGCGAAATGTATCGCAACCTCACGGCGGCCGGCGTGCGGGTGCCCAATGGCTTCGCCACCACGGCCGACGCCTATCGCATCTTCCTTGCTCAGAATGGCTTGGCCGCGCGCATCGAGGCGGAGCTGAAAACCTTCGAAGTCGACGACGTCCAGGCGCTGGCAGAGGCCGGCAAACGCATCCGCGGCTGGATCGAGGCCACCCCCTTGCCTGCCGAGCTCGAACGGCAGATCCGGGACGATTATGCGCGCATGGAACAGGATTCCGGCGCCAACGTGCCTGTCGCCGTGCGTTCCTCCGCGACCGCCGAAGACCTGCCGGACGCCTCCTTCGCCGGGCAACAGGAAACCTTTCTCAATGTGCGCGGCATCGACGCTGTGCTGGTCGCCGTGCACAAGGTGTTCGCCTCTCTGTACAACGACCGCGCCATCGCCTATCGCGTGCACCACGGGTTCAAACATGAACTAGTCGCACTCTCGGCCGGCATACAGCGCATGGTGCGTTCCGATATCGGCGCCGCGGGGGTGATGTTCACGCTCGATACCGAGTCGGGCTTCCGGGACGTGGTGTTCATTACCGCCGCCTATGGCCTGGGCGAAACGGTCGTGCAGGGCGCGGTGAATCCCGACGAATTCTATCTGCACAAGCCGCTGTTGAGACAGGGCCGCCCGGCGATACTGCGTCGCGAACGCGGCGAAAAGGCCATCAAGATGATCTACCGGGACAACGACGGCGACCGCGGCAGCCCGGTGGAGACGGTGGAGGTCGAACACGCCGAGCGGCTGCGTTTCGCGCTCGACGATGCCGAGTTGCTGGAGCTGGCGCGCCACGCCATGACCATCGAAGATCATTATGGTCGGCCCATGGATATCGAATGGGCGCGCGACGGCGAGGACGGAAAAATTTATATCGTGCAGGCGCGTCCCGAGACGGTGAAGAGCCGGGCCGACGGCCAGACGTTGCAGCGCTACGAACTGAAAGACGCCGGTGAGGCGATCGTCACCGGCCGCAGTATCGGCGGACGCATCGGCGCGGGTCCGGCGCGCATCATCAACCGTCTCGACCAGATGCATCGGGTGCAGCCCGGCGACGTGCTCGTCACCGACATGACCGACCCCGACTGGGAACCGATCATGAAGCGCGCCGCGGCCATCGTCACCAACCGTGGCGGCCGCACCTGCCATGCGGCGATCATCGCCCGTGAACTCGGCATCCCGGCCGTGGTGGGCTGTGGCGACGCCACCGAGCGCATACAGGACGGCGAACAAGTCACCGTCTCCTGCGCGCAAGGCGATACGGGGTACATCTACCGCGGCAAGCTCGACTTCAGCCTGCGCGAAATCTCGCTCGACAAGATGCCACCGCTGCCCTTCAAGATCATGATGAACGTCGGCAATCCGGAACGCGCCTTCGATTTCCAGTTTCTGCCCAATGCCGGTGTCGGCCTGGCGCGCCTGGAATTCATCATCAATCGCAGCATCGGCATACACCCCAAGGCGCTGCTGGATTATGCAAGCCAACCTGACGATCTGCGCCGATTGATCGACGAGCAGGCAACCGCCTATGGCGGCCCGGTGGACTTCTATGTCGGCAAACTCGCGGAAGGCATCGCCACGCTCGCCGCCGCCTTCTGGCCTAAACCGGTCATCGTCCGCATGTCGGATTTCAAATCCAACGAATACGCCAACCTCGCCGGCGGCGCGGCCTACGAGCCGAAAGAGGAAAATCCCATGCTCGGGTTTCGCGGCGCGGGCCGCTACATCGCGCCGGACTTCCGCGAGTGCTTCGAACTGGAGTGTCGCGCGTTGCGCAAGGTGCGCGACGAGCTGGGGCTGACCAATGTCGAGGTGATGATTCCGTTCATACGCACAGTCGACGAGGCCCGGGAAGTCGTCGCCGCCCTGTCGAGCAATGGACTCTCGCGCGGTGACAAGGGTTTGCGGGTCATCATGATGTGCGAGATCCCCTCGAACGCTTTGCTGGCCGAACAATTCCTCGAACATTTTGACGGCTTCTCGATCGGCTCCAACGATCTCACCCAGCTGACGCTTGGACTGGACCGCGATTCCGGCCTGGTTGCCGCGCGTTTCGACGAACGCGACCCGGCCGTGAAACGCCTGTTGAGCATGGCGATCCAGGCCTGCCGCAAGGCCGGCAAGTACGTCGGCATCTGCGGGCAGGGTCCCTCTGATCACCCGGACCTGGCGCGTTGGCTGATGGACGAAGGGATCGACAGCGTGTCGCTCAATCCGGATAGCGTGATCGAGACCTGGCTGTACTTGGCAGGCGATTCGGTTGAATGATTGGAGCGCGGCACTCTAACCGCAACTTGAACCGCAGGACGCGAAGGCGCGCAAAGGAAAACCGATCAAAATTCTGAAACGAAGGTTTTTACCGAAACTGGAGCTAGCGCAATAGAGGTTCCAAATGAGGCTGCGTAGTACATCCGCCGCCACAATAATTTGTCTCTTCTTCGCGCGCCTTTGCGTCCTTTGCGGTTAAAGTGCCGGTTTTGGGCTCAACG
>JBAYTM010000340.1:0-3471 GCA_041675685.1 Thiohalobacteraceae bacterium | reverse complement strand
GTCCGGTCGATCTTGAGGCTGTCGATGGCGAAGCGCTTCAGATAGGCCAGCGAGGAATAGCCGGTACCGAAATCGTCGATGGCCACCTTGACACCCTGCTCCTTGAGTCGGCGGATGCTCTCGGCGGCGTGCCCGACATGATCCATGATCGCGCTTTCGGTGATCTCGAGTTCCAGTTCGCTTGGCGGCATGCAGTAGGTCGCCAGGGCGTCCTTGACCACGGCGTACATGTCGTCCTGCCGGAACTGATGGGTCGAGATGTTGACCGCGACCTCCAGCGGCGGCAGGCCGGCAAGGCGCCAGATGCGCGCCTGGCGACAGGCCTCGTGCAGCACCCAGCGCCCTACCGGCACGATCATGCCGGTGTCTTCCAGGGCCGGGACGAACTCGCCGGGCGGCACCAGGCCGCGTTCTGGATGCTGCCAGCGCAGCAGCGCCTCGACGCCGACGATGCAGCCGCTGTGCAGGTCCAGCTTGGGCTGGTAATGAAGCACGAACTCCTCGCGCTCGAGCGCGTGGCGCAGCTCGTTCTCGAGTTCCAGCCGTTCGAAGGCGCGGGCGTTCATGTCGGTGGTATAGAAGCGATAGGCGTTGCGGCCGGCCTCCTTGGCGCGGTACATCGCGGTATCGGCGTTGCGCAGCAGCACGTCCGCCAGCTCGCCGTCGTCCGGGTACATGCTGATGCCGATGCTGAAGGTGAGAAAGAATTCGTGCCGGTCGAGCCCGAACGGATGCCGCATCGCGGTGACCAGCTTTTCCAGGATCGGCGCGACGTCGTCGGCCTGTTCGAGATCCTCCAGCAGAATCGCGAACTCGTCGCCGCCGAGCCGCGCCACGGTGTCTTCCTGACGGAGACAGCCGGTCAGACGGCTGGCGACGGCACACAACAGGCGGTCGCCGACGCTGTGACCCAGGGTATCGTTGATCTGCTTGAAGCGGTCGAGATCCAGAAACAGCACCGCCATACGCCGGTCGCGGCGCGTCGCCCGCGTCATGGCCCGATGCAGCCGGTCGAGCAGCAGACGGCGATTGGGCAGGTCGGTCAGCATGTCGTGGTGCGCGAGATGATCGAGACGCTGCTGGGTCTGCATGCGCTCGCTGATATCCTTGCCGGTGGATACGAAGTGGTTGATCTCACCGCTGCGCGGATCGCGCACCGGCGAAATGGTCTTTTCTTCGTAATAGAGTTCGCCGTCCTTGCGGCGATTGATGAAGATCTCGCGGGATACCTCGCCGCGCCCGATGGTCTGCCACAAGCGCAGATAGAATTTGCCGCTGTGCCGGCCGGACTTGAGGATGCTCGGCGTCAGGCCGAGGACCTCGGCGCGCAGGTAACCGGTGCTCTGTTCGAAGGCCGGATTGACGTATTCGATGCGCCCGTCGCGATCGGTGATGATGACCGAATCCCCGGTCTGCGCGAGCGCGCCGGCGAGTTTCGCGAGTTCATCCTCGGCCGCGCGCCGGGCGCTGCGCAGTTGCTCCTGTTCGGTCACGTCTTCCAGGACCAGCAGCACTGCGGCACGGCCGAGATTGCCGAGCGCCGGGTGCAGATGACGGTGCATTCCGGTCGCCAGCGGCGCCAGGGTGGCCTCGAGCCAGTATTCGCCGCCCTTTTCGGGTCGGCACAGGGCCAGGTGCCGACGGGTCCTGCCGGTTCTCAAAACCTCGTGTGCCAACCGCGGCAACTCATCGTCGGGAAACAGCTCTTCGAGCCGGCGGCCGATCAGCGCATCGTGCGGTGTATCGAACAGCCGATCGACGCCGCGGTTGGCGGTGATCACTTCCAGTTCGGCCGACAACGCCAGCAGCCCGGACGGCACGCTGCAGACCACGTTCTCGGCATATTCCTTGAGCGCCAGGATCGAGCGTCGATCGGCATGGAAATAGGTTTCGAGCGCCAGCCCCATATCGAAGAACACGACCTTGAGCACCGCACGCACCGCATCGCGGCGGGACTCGGGCGTCTGACCTGGATCCTCCCAGATCTCCGGCAGCAGTTCGGTGAGGTACTTGCAGTAGGCGCCCAGATACCATTTGGACTCCAACCCGATCTGCTGATGAACCAGGCCGACCCGCAACCGGTCCGCCACGTAGCTGCTGCCGTAATCGCCGGCGGTCAGCTCCTCGAAGTAGTTGCTTTGCTTACGCCGCAGACGCGCCTGGAGTTCCGGCGTGGCGATCAGTTCGCGGGTGGACTCGAACCGCAGCAAGTGCGCATAAAAGGCATCGATGAAACGGCTGCGCGCCGCACTGAGGCGCGGATGCAGTGAACGCAACTGGCGGACGTCCGCTGCGGTCAGCTCGAGAAACGCCTTGCGGCCGGCGATGTCCGGTTCGTCCAGCCCGAGTTCGGCGACGATCGAGCCGACCCAATTTTCAATCGATAGCATGAGTTTCGATCTGCCCCCTTCATCGCTATCCCGCACCCGCCACCCGCGCCGCAGGTCCTCCCTGCGAGCATGCAGAGAAAGGACCGCGACCTGGTGGTCGATGTGGAGTTTTGACGGACCCATGCCTGCCCGACGTGGGCTACCAGGGAATCCGTCCGAGGGAGCGGGATCGAGGCTCCGGACGGCTGTTATCGTCATGAACTGTGCAGCGTCTTCGTCACACCTTATACGGCAATACCGGGCCGGATTTCAGCCTTCCGGGCCGCCGGTCGCGTCCTCGGCGGCCCGGACCAGATCCATAGCGAGGTCGCCGACCTTGCGGCGCTGTGCGCGCGCGCGTTCGCGCAGCCGGTTGAAGGCATCGCGCTCGCCGATGTTATGGCGCTCCATGAGAATCCCCACGGCCATGCTGATCTGACGATTCAGGCGCAAGGCCGCCGATAGCTGCGCCTCTTCCTCCAGCAATGCATTGAGTTCGCGACCACGCACGATGGCGGCATCGATGGACGGGAGTATCTGTTGCACATCGAGCGGCTTGACCAGATAGCCCAAGGCACCCGCGCGCACGGCGTCGCGGACCACATCGGCGTCGCCGTAAGCGGAAAGAAACAAGAACGGGATGTCGCTTTGCGTGCGCAGCCATTCCGCAACGTCCAGGCCGCCGACGCCCGGCATGCGTACATCGAGGATCGCCAGATCCGGACGTTCTTCGCAGGCCAGGCGGATCGCCTCGTCACCGGTGGCCGCCTCGAGTACCGTATGTCCGGCGCGGCGCAATCCCTCCGCCAGGGTCGCCAATACCAATCGATCGTCGTCCGCGACCAGCAAGGTTGCTTTGGAACGCGTGGGAAGTCCGCTCATCGTTACAAGAGCCTCGTAAATTCACTGAGCCGCTGGGTGGCTGTATCACGCCGTTGCACCGGGCTTGGGGCGAGAGAAAAAGGGCCCGGAAAACGACCCGGGACATTAAGGAAACTCTGATCAATCCCAGTTTCGTCATTCCCGCGAAAGCGGGAATCCAGAAATTCAAAGACATGGATTCCGGCCTGCGCCGGAATGACGGATTGTTCAGAGCTTCCTT
>JBAYTM010000339.1:0-3473 GCA_041675685.1 Thiohalobacteraceae bacterium | reverse complement strand
CGGCTACTGCACAGCCTTTTAAATCATTCATCGAAGATCGGGAACAACATGCCCCATAGCGTCGGGTTGATCACGACCATTGCCGCCGGTCTCGGGCTGGCCTTGATCATGGGGCTCTTCGCAGCGCGCCTGCGCATGCCGCCGCTGGTCGGGTATCTGGTGGCCGGTATCATTGTCGGCCCCTATACGCCGGGGTTCGACGCGGATATGGAGCTGGCCGGACAGCTGGCGGAGATCGGCGTCATGTTGCTGATGTTCGGGGTCGGCCTGCATCTGTCGCTCGAGGATCTGTTGTCGGTGCGGCGCATCGCCCTGCCCGGCGCCGTGGTGCAGATCGCCGTCGCATCACTACTGGGCATGGGCGTCGCGACCATGTGGAACTGGGACCTCGGCGCCGGCCTGGTATTCGGACTGGCGCTGTCGACCGCCAGCACTGTCGTGTTGTTGCGCGCGTTGGAGGACCGCGGCCTGATCGAGACCATCAATGGCCGCATTGCCGTCGGTTGGTTGGTGGTGGAAGACCTGGCCATGGTGCTGGCGCTGGTGCTGTTGCCGCCGCTTGCGGGGGTGCTCGGCGGCAATGACGTGAGTGCGCCGGGGGCCAGTGCAAGCCTCTGGGGGACACTGGCGATCACGCTCGGCAAGGTGGCGGCCTTCATCGCCATCATGCTGATCGTCGGACGCCGCCTGCTTCCCCGGCTGCTCTACCGGGTTGCGCGTACCGGGTCACGCGAGCTCTTTACGCTGTTCGTCGTCGCCAGCGCCATCGGCGTTGCCTACGGTTCGGCCGCCCTGTTCGATGTCTCCTTCGCCCTGGGGGCGTTTTTCGCCGGCATGATGATGCGTGAATCGGAGTTCGCTCACCGCGCCGCCGAGGAATCGTTGCCGCTGCGCGATGCGTTCGCAGTGCTGTTCTTCGTCTCGGTCGGCATGTTGTTCGACCCGCACGTGTTGTTCGATGAACCGGCCAAGGTGCTCGCCGTGGTGGCCATCATCATGATCGGCAAGACGCTCGCGGCCATCGCACTGGTGCTGTTGTTTCGATATCCGCTGAATACTGCGCTGACGGTTGGCGCAAGCCTGGCGCAGATCGGCGAGTTCGCGTTCATCCTCGCGGGGCTCGGGCTCGCACTCGGCCTGTTGCCGGTGGAAGCGCAGACGTTGATTCTGGCGGGTGCGCTCATTTCCATTGCCCTGAACGCCGCCGTGTTCGCCGCGATCGAGCCGGCGCAGGCCTGGATTCGCGCGCGTTCGAGCCTGGCCCGCCGGCTCGAACGTCGCGACGACCCACTGGCCGAACTGCCGATGTCGATCGACCAGTCGCGCCTCACCGGCCAGGTGGTGCTGGTCGGCTATGGGCGGGTAGGGCGACGGATCGCAACGGGGCTGATCGAGAAGGGCGTACATTTCGTCGTGGCCGAAGAGAATCGCGAGATGGTGGAACGCTTGCGCGCGCAGGATATTCCTGCGGTATCGGGCAATGCCACCGAGCCGGCGGTTCTGATCCAGGCGCATATCGTGCGCGCCAGCCTGCTAATCATCGCCGTGCCCGACACCCTGGGGGCGCGCAAGATGGTCGAGATCGCCCGCAAGCTGAATCCCGATATCCAAGTCGTGCTGCGCACGCATAGCGAAGAGGAGGCCGAAATGCTCGAGAAAGATCACATCGGCAAGGTGTTCATGGGCGAGCACGAACTCGCGCTCGGCATGACGCGCTACGCCCTCGCGCTTTTGAACCGTGCCGAACACTGACCTGCTCTGTAGGTCGCCGGAGACGACCGTGACGTCATTTTTTGCGTGCGGAATACCAGGTAACTAAAAGAAACGATCAGGTGCGGCAACCCGCCGAGGAGCGCCACGTGAAGGGTATCGCCAGAATTCTCGCCTCCACCGACTTCAGCGAGGACGGTCGTCATGCCGCCCGGCGTGCCGCCTTGCTGGCGGTAGAACGACATGCCGAACTCAGCTTGTTGCATGTGATGAATGGGCCCTCGCTGGAGGCGTTGCGCGGGTTGTTCCCGGTCCCGGAAGATGCCGAACGCGAACTGGCCGAAGAATCGCGGCGGCTGCTTGCGGAACTTGCCGTGGAACTCGGCCAGGACAGCGGCGTCACGCCGGACATTCAGGTACGCATCGGAAAGGTCATCGACGAGATCGTCGCGGCGGCGGAGCAGACGGATCTGCTGGTGCTCGGCGCGCGCGGCTCCACCTCATTACGTGACCTGATTCTCGGCAGCACGGCGGAGCGCCTGTTGCGCAAGCGTCGAGAGCCATCGCTGGTAGTGAGACGGCCGGCGCAGGGATCTTACCGGCGCGTATTGGTGCCGGTGGACCTTTCGGCGCAGTCGGCCGACGCTCTGCACATGGCGATGACCATCGCACCGGACGCCGAATACGCTCTGTTCCACGCCTTCGAAGTTCCTTTCGAGGGCCGGCTCTGGCTCGCCGGCGTGTCGGCGGAACGGCTCGCCGCGCACCGCGAACAGGCACGACTGGCGGCCCTGCATGGCCTCTCCGAGCTGATCGGGCAGGTCGGCGGCGACCGGGCCAGGGTTCGTCCGCTGGTCAAGGCCGGCGAAGCCGCGTTGCTCATCCTCAACGAGGAGACCGAGAGCGATGCCGACCTGATCGTGATCGGCAAGCAGAACTATTCCCGTGTCCAGGAAATCTTCCTCGGCAGCACGGCAAGGCACGTGCTTTCCAGCGCGAAGTGCGACGTGCTGGTGATGTAGCTGCGCTGGCATAGCGCGCCTGGTATACCGCGTCGCATCGACCAACATTTCCTCGCATATATCGGCGCCGCTGAGCTTCACCGGCACCGCTGTCGAAAACAACGCCATAACCCCTAAGGATTCGAGAAGCTGAAGTTCCCGATTGCTGAACTAGACTTCACCTATCCTTAACCCTTCACAGGAGGTGAATGTCATGAGACACGAAAGACGCTGGCAGGATTGGGCGAATGTCGTTCTCGGGGTCTGGTTGATCCTGTCGCCCGCAATACTAGGCTACGCCGAGGCCGGTACGCTGGCGGCTCCGCACTCTTACGCAATCGGCATCGCCATCGCGGTCTTCGCCTTAGCGGCGTTGTATCGGTTCTATCGGTGGGAAGAAGGCGTCAATCTGGCGCTGGGCCTCTGGTTGATCGCGGCGCCGTTCGTGCTGGGCTTCAGCCACATCGACGCGGCTGCGTGGAACCACGTCATCGTCGGTGTCCTGGTCGCACTCGATGCCTTGATGGTATTGATGCGCCGTCCGCAGGATACCCATCATCGGGTAACCAGCAGATAACGGCGCAAGGCCCGTCCGGCGAGTTTCGGTCGGATGCCCTCATTGCGGTGTGGCCGGACGCGAGTCGTCCGGCCATTTCGTTATCAATGGTCCGACGCATTCCGGCACGCCGTTCCTGCTTAGCCCGTTCCAGGTGTCGAACGGAGACAGAGCGATCGCGTTTTCCGCCCAGCCTCGGCGCCCAT
>JBAYTM010000338.1:0-3482 GCA_041675685.1 Thiohalobacteraceae bacterium | reverse complement strand
TCCGATCTTGGTGCATGGCGAGGTGACCGATACCGAGGTCGACGTCTTCGATCGCGAGGCCGTGTTCATCGAACGTCACCTGGCGCCTCTGCTGGAACGTATCCCCGGCCTGAAACTGGTGCTCGAACATATCACCACCGCGGACGGCATCGCCTTCGTGCGGGAAGCGCCTGCGAACGTCGGCGCCACGATCACCGCGCACCATCTGCTGATGAATCGCAACGCCATGTTTCAGGGAGGCATCCGTCCACACCATTACTGTCTCCCGGTGCTGAAGCGCGAACGGCATCGTCAGGCGCTAGTGGCCGCGGCCATCAGCGGCGACCCGAAGTTTTTCCTCGGCACCGACAGCGCGCCGCACCCGCGCAGCGCCAAGGAGAGTGCCTGTGGTTGTGCCGGCATGTACTCAGCGCATGCGGCCTTGCAGCTCTATGCGCAGGCGTTCGAGGATGCCGGCGCCCTGGACCGGCTCGAAGGCTTTGCCAGCTGGTTCGGCGCCGATTTCTACGACCTGCCGCGCAACAGCGACAGGGTGACCTTGGTGAAGGAGAGCTGGGAGGTCCCTGTCAGCTACCGGCTCGGCGAGGTCGACGTGATCCCACTGTACGCAAGCGAGCAGCTGCGCTGGAAGCTGCAATAAAAAAAACGCCCGCGTAAAGCGCAATAGCGCTGCATATTGCATCGGACGGTCGTCAGTTTCCGGGATAACCATCCGGCGCGCTACGGAACGGCCGTTTCCCTTGTTTTCCGCTCGGCATGGCCACAGGGATTCGGGTATCCTTGGCGGATGTCAGAATCGCCTCAGCTTGCCCGTTCCGTCTCTCGTCTCGGCGAACGTTTTCGTGGTTTCCTCCCGGTCGTGGTCGACGTCGAGACCGCCGGATTCAACCCCAAGACCGACGCGCTGCTCGAGGTCGCCGCCGTCACGCTGCAGATGGACGAACAGGGAATGATGTCGCGTCTGGAGACGCACGCCTGCCACGTCGAGCCCTTTCCGGGCGCGAATCTCGACCCGAAATCGCTCGAGTTCACCGGCATCGATCCATACCATCCGTTCCGCTTCGCCAAACCGGAACGCGAGGCATTGGACAAGGTGTTTGCGCCGGTGCGGCGATTGATCAAGGAATGCCACTGCACCCGCGCGATCCTGGTCGGACACAACCCGTCCTTCGATCTGGCGTTCCTCAAGGCCGCCGCGTTACGCACCGGCATCAAGCGCAATCCCTTCCACCTGTTCAGCACCTTCGACACCGCCACTCTCGGCGGCCTCGCCTACGGCCAGACGGTACTGGCACGTGCCGTTCAGGCAGCCGGTTTCGAATGGGATGAAGAATCCGCCCACTCGGCCATCTACGACGCCGAACGCACCGCGGATCTGTTCTGCGCCATCGTCAACCTGTGGAAGATGCGGTGTGAGTCTTAGCGGGTTCGGTGTGGGAAAGTCAAAAGATTGAAACGCGAAGGCGCGTAAAGCGCACAAAGGAAAAACTTTCGCAAAAAACTTTCGTGTTTCCTAAGGCAGCCTGTGCGTCTTCCTGGTTACGGTGTGAGGTTGGCGGGTTCGGCTTGCGAAAGTCAAAAAACGGAAACACGAAGGCGCATAAGGCGCACGAAGGAAAAACTTTGTAAAAACCTTCATGTTTCCTTATGCGCCTTAGCGCCTTCGTGGTCAAAGCTTTTCCGGTTATTTATCCGCGCTGTATTCGAACGCCCAGCCCTCGGTCGGCGGTAGCTGCGGCATGGTCTGTTTCGGGAATTCGCCCGTGAGCGCGCCGAGGAAGGCGACGATGTCTTCGACCTGTTCGGCGCTGAGGTCCTGATTCAACTGTGTCTTCGCCATCACGCGGACGGCTTCGTCCAGGCCTGCGACCGCACCGTTATGGAAGTACGGCGCGGTCAAGGCGACGTTGCGCAGGGTCGGCACTTTGAACATGTGCTTGTCGGTTTCCTCGCCGGTCACGTCGAAACGTCCCTGGTCCGCCATGAGGTCGTATTTCTCGACATACGCGCTGTCGGCGAAGGTCGGAAACTTCATGTAGAAACCCGTGCCTTGCGGTAGGGTCGGGCCGTTGAAGGCGGGACCCGAGTGACAGGACGTGCAACCGACGGCGGCGAAGGCGTCGCGCCCGCGCAGCTGCTGGCCGGTCATCGCCTTGGCCTCGCCCTTGACGTGCCGGTCGTAAGGACTGTTCGGCGTAATCAGGGTGCGCTCGTACGCGGCGACCGCCTTGGCGGCGTTGTCGACGGTCATCGCATCCGGTCCGAAGACCTTGTCGAAATGGGGCTTGTAGCCCGGGATCTGACGCACGCGGCTCATCGCGACTTCGACGTCTTTCATGCCCATCTCGACCGGGTTGGCGACCGGACCCTTGGCCTGCTCTTCGAGACTCGCGGCGCGGCCGTCCCAGAACTGCACCGAGCTGAAGGCGGAGTTCCATACGGTCGGCGAGCTGCGCCCGCCCATCTGGCCGTGCACGCCCATCGAGACATGCCGGTTGTCTTCGCCACCCAGCATGACGTTGTGGCAGGTGTTGCAGGACACGGTGCCGGTCGCCGAGAAGCGCGGATCCATGTACAGCATCTTGCCCAGTTCGATCTTGGCCGGCGTCGCCGGATTGTCCTGCGGTTCCGGCGCCTTGTCCGGCAACGCCTGCCACTCGACAGCGCCCGCCAGGCTCGCTGCGCCGCCCATGATCAGGACCAGACTGGAAGTCAACAACGTCTTCATTACTGCACACTCCTTCTTTTCATTGCTGTCACTTGTAAACTTGGGGCTTTGCCCCGCGAGCCGCCTTGACGTGCGGCAAATTCCGGGCATGTTCCGGCATCGCGCAGCATCCGCTACACTCCAAGCTGGCCCTATGCGAAGGAAGCCAGCGCATGTCCAAGCTGCCGGAGAAAGCCGAACAGATCGTGCAGGCCCATGCGGGCCTGATCCATCGCGTGGTGATCGCCTGTCAAAACCGCGCGATAGTGCCCGACCTCGAGGAGATCCTCAAGCAGGCCGCGGACAACGGCTGGACCGACCTGGTCGGCGCGATCCGCAAGGTGCTCGCCGGCCAACGCGAAATCGGGGCTTTCCGGCATCTCGATGAAGAGGACTTCACCATCATCGAAGCCATGCTGCGCGGCATTCAGAACCCCGCGCTGCTGCCTGAACTGTCGAGCGAGTTCGACCCCAACATGGCCGCGCCCGGACTGGCCGCCATGATCCACGCCGCGCGCAGCGGCAACCTCGAGGCCTTGCAGCTGATCGCCAACATGGCCACACAGATGCTGCAGGCCGGTGGCGACATGGCGCGCCTCGCCGGCCTGGTCCGCCCGCTGGTCACCGGCGAACGCGACCCCGACAAACTTTGTCAGGGCATGACCACCGAAGCGGGACAGAACCTGGTGCTGGGCATCCTGCGCGAGCTGGCGAAGCTCGAAGCGCACTGAAGCGCATTTGAACGCGGCCGTCTGGTTGCGCGCGGAACCGGAAT
>JBAYTM010000337.1:0-3512 GCA_041675685.1 Thiohalobacteraceae bacterium | reverse complement strand
TGGTTCGACTGGATGGGCGTGCAGCGGCATCTCAAGGCCGCGGGCATCTTCGCGCGCCTGTATCGTCGCGACGGCAAGCCCGGCTACCTCGCCGATATCCCGCGCACGCTGGGCTACGTCGTAGACGTCGCCTCGCGCTATCCCGCGTTGCACGGCCTCGACGACCTCGCCCAGGAAGTCATCGAACGCCTACCGCAATTCGCACCGCCGAACGCGTGAGGAGCCAGCCGCACGATGATCTGCACCTTGTCCCTAGTCCCTAGAACCTCGCACCTGATCTTATGAAATCCATGATCCTCGCAGCCGGCCGGGGCGAACGCATGCGCCCTTTGACCGACCACAAACCCAAGCCGCTATTGCGTGCGGGTGGGAAGGCGCTGATCGAATATCACATCGAAGCGCTGGTGCGGGCCGGTATCCGCGACATCATCATCAACCATGCGCATCTGGGCGAGCAGATCGAAGCGGCGCTCGGCAGAGGCGCCGAATACGGCGCACGCCTGGCCTATTCACCCGAGCCCGACGGCGCGTTGGAGACCGGCGGCGCGATACGGCACGCCTTGTCCTGGTTGGGCGAAGGCCCTTTCCTGGTCGTCAATGGCGATGTCTGGACCGACTTCGATTACCAGACCCTTCCGGCCGATTTCGATGGCCAGGCCTTTCTGGTGCTGGTGGACAATCCCGAGCAGCACCCGCAGGGCGATTTCTGCCTGCACGACGGGCGGGTATTCGAGTGCGAGGGGTCGCGACTGACCTTCAGCGGCATCGGCCTCTACCGCGCCGCACTCTTTTCCGGCGTTGCACCCGGCAGGTTTCCGCTGGCTCCGCTGTTACGCGCCGCGATGGCGCACCATGCGGTCGCCGGCATGCGATACGCGGGGCTCTGGTCCGATATCGGTACACCGGAGCGGCTGGAGGCTCTGGATAAATTGTTGCGTCGTTCCGGCTGAACGACACCCTGAACGGCCCAAAGCGCAGAAGATTTTTGCCGTTGCACGTACTTCCTTCCACGCGAGCGATGCGCTCGTATAGGCTCCACACGCCATAGCACTTTTACCAGTCCCGGTTGCGTTTCCTGCGTGTAGCTCCCAAACCGTTGTGGTGTGCCGTTATTCCCGCTCCGGCCGACGGCGCCCGGCGCTGCGGCTGGGTTATGATGCAGGTGCCGTCTCGCCGGGAATCGGGTGCATGGGCCAGGAAATCGAGCGTACGGGTTTCACCGCGGAGGATTTCGCCGCGTTTGACGCGCGCCTGAAGGCGGAGACCGCGTTGCTGCACGACTGGTTCCGGGAGGCGGCGTTTTCCACGCGCGACCGCGTCGGCGGCTTTGAGCTCGAGGCCTGGCTCGTCGATGCGATGGGCCGCCCGGCGCCGATCAATGCGCGCGTATTGGAAGCCCTCGATGACCCCGCCGTCGTGCCGGAGCTCGCACGCTTCAATATCGAGTTCAATTCCAGGCCGCGTGCGCTGCATGGAGACGGGTTGTCGCGCATGCTCGAAGACCTCGAGCGCATGTACGGAGGTTGCGGAAGGGTCGCCGAGTCGCTCGGCGCCGGCGTGCTGATGATCGGTATACTTCCCAGCTTGCAGGAAGCGGATTTGAAGCCGGAAAACATGTCCGAGCAAAAGCGTTATCGCGCGCTGAACGATCAGGTATTCCGGCAGCGCAATGGCGCGCCGCTGCGCCTGAATATCATCGGCAACGAACATCTGCATACGCTGCATGCGGATGTCATGCTGGAGTCGGCGGCGACGTCGTTTCAAATCCATCTGAAAGCCGCGCCGGCGCGGGCAGTGGCGCTTTATAATCTCGCGCAGGTACTGTCGGCGCCCATGGTCGCGCTCAGCGCCAATTCTCCCTTCCTGTTCGGACGCGATCTGTGGTCTGAAACGCGCATCCCGCTGTTCGAACAGGCGGTCGCAGTCGGCGGCATCGCAGCCGCTGCGTCCGGACCGCTGCGGCGCGTCGGCTTCGGCAGCGGTTATGCGCGTGCGTCGCTGTTCGAGTGCTTCCAGGAGAATCTGGAGCAGTATCCCGTTCTGCTGCCGGTATGCAGCGAGGCGGAAAGCAAACAGTTGGAGCATGTCCGTCTGCACAATGGGACGATATGGCGTTGGAATCGGCCGCTGATCGGCTTCGACGCCGACGGCACGCCGCATCTCCGTATCGAGCATCGGGTCATGCCCAGCGGACCGACGCTGATCGACGCGATGGCCAACGCGGCGTTTTTTTTCGGTCTGATGCAGCGCCTCGGTAATGATGATTCGGTTGTACCTGCGGAATTATTGCCCTTTGGTGTCGCGCGCGACAACTTTTACGCAGCCGCCCGGGACGGTCTGGACGCACGGATTCTCTGGTCCAACCAGCGCAAGCTCAATGCGCGCACATTGATCCTCGAGGCGCTTCTGCCGCTGGCGCGCGAAGGGCTGGAGCAATTGACAGTAACCCCTAGCGACCAGAAACGCTTTCTCGACATCGTCCGGAGGCGCACGGAAACGGGTGTGACCGGTGCGGCCTGGCAACGTGCCTACGTGGCGCGACACGGGCGGAATTGGGAAGGCCTGACACAGGCGTACCGGGAGCAACAGGATTCCGGGCGGCCGGTGCACGAATGGCGGACATGAAGTGGTCAGAAGATGTTTGTTTTCGAACATTGCGGACGGCACGAGCGTTCGTCACATTCGGGCAGGCGCGGATGGCTGATCAGCGGCGCTATCCGCGGGTACCGGTCACGCGATCCGTGCGTATCGAGATCGGCAGCGGGGCGGTGGTGCAGGCGCGCATGGTGAACATTTCCCAGGAGGGTGTGGCCCTGCGCTACGAAGCGCCGGCGGAAGTCGGCGCGCGACTCGAACTGAACTTCAGTCTGATCGTGCGGGGACGAATGGTCGAATACTGCGTCGCCTGTGTCGCCCGCTATAAGCACCTCAGCAGTCACGGCGACGTGATCGGTCTGCATTCGTGGAGCTGGAGCAGACTGCTGGAGAGCATCTGCGCAACTTCATCGCGCATAAAACGCAGCATGTGAGACGCCTGATGAAAAAGTCGCAGCCATGTTGAGAACGCTCGAAGCCGTCCCCACGGTCTTGCTGGATACGGCACCGGCCGGGTTGAATACGCTTCTCGGCGGACCGACCCTGCTGCACCTACCGGGGCGACACCCAGAGCCCTTGTTCGTGGCGGTGCTACTGCATGGCAACGAAGATACCGGCTTCTTCGCGGTCCGCGAACTGCTGCGGCGCTACCAGAGCAAGATGTTGCCGCGGGCGCTGAGCGTCTTCATCGGGAACGTTGCGGCTGCCGAGCAGGGGCTGCGCCGACTCGACGGGCAACCCGACTACAATCGCGTCTGGCCGGGCAGCGAGGAGCCGTCGAGCGCGGAGCACGCCATGATGGCCGCAGTGGTCGAGGCCATGGCGCGGCGAAAGGTGTTCGCCAGCGTCGACGTGCATAACAACACCGGCATCAACCCGCATTACGGCTGCGTCAATCGCGTCGATCATCGCTACCT
>JBAYTM010000336.1:0-3516 GCA_041675685.1 Thiohalobacteraceae bacterium | reverse complement strand
GGCGTGAACCTCACCTTCCTGCCGACGTTCACCGAGCCACCCTATCCGGAATATATCGAGGTAACCGTCGCCGGCGGCGTGCGGATCGTCGAGACAGCGGGCCGCAGCCCGGAACCCTATATGCCCGCGCTGAAGGCAGCAGGCGTGACGGTCGTGCACAAATGCACCTCCGTCCGCCATGCGCTCAAGGCGCAGAAGATTGGCTGTGACGCCGTAAGTGTGGACGGCTTCGAATGCGGCGGCCATCCCGGCGAGGACGATGTTCCCAACATGATCCTGCTGCCGCGCGCGGCGGATCAGCTGGAGATACCATTCCTGGCCTCAGGCGGCATGGCTGATGAACGCAGCTTGGTGGCGGCGCTTGCGCTGGGCGCGGACGGCATAAACATGGGCACGCGCTTCCTGGCGACCAGGGAAGCGCCCGTTCACCAGCGGGTGAAGGAGGCCATCTTGGCGGCTTCGGAACTGGACACCCGTCTCATCATGCGTTCGCTGCGGAATACCGAGCGGGTCCTCAACAACCCTGGAGTCGAAAAGACGCTCGAGATCGAGCGAACGAAGGGTGCGGATTTGACCATCAACGATATCAGGGAATATGTGGCGGGCATATATCCCAAGGCAATGGTCGATGGCCATGTCGATGCCGGAGCGTGGAGTTGCGGCATGGTGGCCGGGCTGATCAACGACATTCCGTCCGTACGGGAATTGATTGACCGCATCGTAACGGGCGCTCGCCGCATCCTTCGCGAACGGCTGGAAACGGCACTAGCTGAAGAGTGACGGCATGGCCGGGGTGGGTGCGGGAGTTCGTTCCGGGCTTCACCCGTTGTCGCAGGCGATGGCGTGAAGCAGGCGGATGATGCTGGAGCGCAGAATTCTGCTGTCGAACTGGCGGCGAGGAAAAGATCGCTGGGCGCTCAGCACGCCGTTCATGGCGTTGAGAAACAGCTGGAAGTCCATGGCGGGATTAGGTGATCCGATCTTGCGGAACGGTTCCTCAAAGATATTTTGAAGCCTTTCACCCCATTTGTACAATATGGGGCGCAAATATTCTTCGCGAGCGGCAGCGAGGTTGAGTTCCAAGACCACGGTGCCCATCGCCTCGTCCCTGACGAGGTAATCGAGATAGAATTCCACCAACAATTCGGTGAAGCTCTCAAGGTCCGCGGATCCCGCCCGCCAGCGGGAGCATATGTCACAAGACCGCTGGTACAGATAATCGTTCGCAAATTCGGTGGCCGCGCTCATCAGCGCTGCACGAGAGCCATAATGATAGGCGATGGACCCGTGACTTTGCTCCGCTTCCTTCGCCACATTTCTCAATGTGACCTGTTGGTGGCCGTCGCGTACGATGATTCGCAGCGTGGCATCGAGCAGATCCTTGCGAGTCCGGGCACCCTTGCGGGACGCGGGCACGGAGTTTTCAGCGATCACGACGTCCAAGATGTTATCCTGTTTACTCCTGCGGCTCACGGCATCGATGATAGTCTGACCGAGACTTTCTCACAAGGCCGACCCTGACGAACGCGCGCTGGAGGCGAGGTCGAATGAGCGCCGCTCTATCAGGAAGCGCGAAATGAGGCTCTGAAGAACTTCGCCATCGCCGTTCCGCGTCTCCGCGCGTATCACGATCACGCCTCGATCCGTTCTTGACCTGTGCGGGCGCCTCTCGATGACCTCGGTAAATACGGAGATATCGTCTCCGGGCCTCGTGGGTCTTTCCCAGCGGATTTCCACGGCCGATCCAATCAGCCCGCCAGCGAACGGATTGGAGGAAATGAGGAGGCGCATCGTCACGGCCGCGGTGTGCCAGCCGCTCGCCACGAGCCCACCGAAGATGGATTCGCGCGCGGTTTCCTCATCCAGATGAAAGGGCTGGGGGTCGTACTTGCTCGCGAAGTCCAGGATTTCATCCATAGACATCGTGCAGGGTTGGCTTTCAAAGCGATCTCCCACCTGAATGTCGTCAAAGTAAAGTGCTCCGGACAATGGCTATGCTCCCAGTTCTTCATTGGCGGGCGAAACGTCCGCCTTCCGCTCGGCTTCGACCAGTCGCTTGATTTCCGCCTTCAGCACCTTTCCTGCGGCATTGCGGGGCATGGGCTGCCGTACCGGGACGATCGCCACCGGAATCTTGTGCCGCGCAAGGCGGGCAGTCATGAATTCGCGTAATTCGGCCTCGTCGGGCTGGCCCGGCTGACGGGTGACGACCGCCGCGACCACCTCCTCGCCCAGCGTCGGGTGCGGGCGTCCGAATACCGCCGCTTCCACCACGGCAGGATGCGAAGACAGCACGTCCTCGATCTCGACCGTATAGATATTTTCCCCGCCACGAATGATGACGTCCTTGATACGATCGATGATGGTGACGAACCCGTCCGTATCCATGCTGGCAAGATCGCCGGTATGGAACCAACCGTCGAGGGTGAATGCCTCTTCCATGGCTTCGGGAGCGTTCCAATAGCCCCGCGTCACGGTCAGGCCGCGCACCAGCAATTCGCCTTGCTGTCCGGGCTGCAGCGCGCGGCCTTCCGCATCGACGATCCGCGCTTGGTTGACGAGTGGAACGACAAGCCCACAACTGGCCGGACGCTCCAGATAGTCCTCGCCGGAATTCAACAAAAACGTACTTGCGGTTTCGGTCATCCCCCAGCCGGTCGCGCTTCGTGCGCCCAGGCCGGTCCTGATTTCCCCAGGCAGGGACGTGGGCGCAGGGGCGCCGCCGTAAAGGCAATCGGTGAGCGACGAGAGATCATATCGGTCGAGCGCCTCATGCAGCAGCAGTTGTAGGGGAAGCGTCGGCACCCCGCCCAGCAGCGTCACGCGTTCGCGCTCGATTAGTTGAAACCCCTCCTCCGGGTCCCAGCGGTTCATCAGTACCATCTTCGCCCCACTGGCCGTCGCCACGATCAGCCCGGCCACGGCGGCAGTGACATGGAACAGTGGTACCGGAAACAGTGCGGTCGTCCTGGGCGGGGGCGGTGCGGCAGGGGCGGGATAGCGCAAGGAGTAGCGGGCTCGATGATATTCGCTGTTGCGCAGCGCGGCCGCCATGGCGCGGTGCGACAGCGTTGCTCCCTTCGGGCGTCCGCTCGTCCCCGATGTAAAGAAGATCGCCCCCGTCGCGTCAGGTTCCGCGGCCGGGAATGAGGCAAGATCATCGGGCAGGCCGGCCCATTGATCGACCGGTGGGATCACCTCTGCGAGTGGGCTGCCCAGACCGCAATCGGTCCAGTGGTCGTCCAGCTGGGCGATCGCGGGCCGGAAAGTGTCGCTGATCACGTAACGCGCGCCGACATCGCGCAGCATCATCTCGATCTTTTCATCGGTCTCCCATCCGTTGAGGGGAACCACGATCGCACCCGCCTGCATCACTGCGAAAAAGGCTACCGGCCATTCCAGCCGGTTGCGCATCAGCAGTGCCACTCTGCAGCCAGGTTCGATTCCGGCATCGCGCAGCGCGCCCGCGCAATAAGATACCGCACGGCGGAACTCCCCAAACGTAGCGCGCTTTCC
>JBAYTM010000335.1:0-3524 GCA_041675685.1 Thiohalobacteraceae bacterium | reverse complement strand
GCCGTCCGGTTGCAGCTTCAGTACCTCGCTGGCCGGGGTCTGGGCCGGAACGACGGTGACACGACAGCCGCGATCCACCAGCATGCGCAGGATGTTGAGCTTGACGCCGTAATCATAGGCAACCACGTGATGGGGGAGCTTTTCGTCCAGCGGATGCGGCGCGTCCGGCATGCCGCCCTCCAGAGTCCAGGACCCCTGCACCCATTCATAAGGTTGATGGGTGGTGACCTCTTTGGCGAGATCCATACCCTTGAGGCCGGGGAACGCGCGCGCGGCGGACAGTGCCGCCGCCTCGTCAATGAGGTCGCCGGCGACAATGCAGCCGCTCAGAGCGCCCTTCTCGCGCAGTATCCGCGTCAGCCGCCGGGTGTCGATGCCGGCGATGCCGACGACACGGCGACGGGTGAGATACTCGTCGAGGGATTCCTGCGAGCGCCAGCTGCTGGCCCGGAGCGGCACGTCGCGCACCACCAACCCGGTGCAGAACACATGGCGGGACTCCTCGTCCTCGTCATTGACACCGACATTGCCGATGTGCGGATAGGTCAGCGTCACGATCTGCCGGGCATAGGAGGGATCGGTGATGATTTCCTGGTAGCCCGTCAACGCCGTGTTGAAGACCACTTCACCCGTAGTCTGTCCGTCGATGCCGATGGATTCGCCCCGGAAACTGCTTCCGTCTTCGAGGACCAGCAGGGCCGGCTTCCGCACGCGAACGACCTCCAAGTATCAGATGTGCAAAGCGGGAGGGCCCTGTCCGGACCGTCCCGCTTATTGGAATGGGGGCTTGTCGCTAGATGTAGAGTCAGCTGCGACCGCGGGGCGGAATTGTAGCGTTCCCTGGCGGGAGTGTCTAGGCAAGGCAGGGCCTAGGTGCTAGGGCCGAGGCGAAGGAAGCAGGTTTTCCTCGGCCCTAGCACCTAGCACCTAGAACCTCAGATCCAATACATCCTGCATGTCGTAGAGACCGGCGCCGCGCTGCATCAGCCAGCCGGCGGCACGCACGGCGCCTTTGGCAAAGGTCATGCGGCTGGACGCCTTGTGAGTGATCTCGATGCGCTCGCCGATCCCGGCGAACATGACGGTGTGATCGCCGACAATATCGCCGGCGCGAATCGTCTCGAAGCCGATGGTCTTCGGATCGCGCTCGCCGGTGACGCCCTGGCGACCGTAGACTGCACAGTCCTGCAGATCGCGGCCGAGCGCCGCAGCGATGACTTCGCCCATGCGCAGGGCGGTGCCCGAAGGGGCATCGACCTTGTGGCGGTGATGCGCCTCGACGATCTCGATATCGACCTCGTCGCCCAGCACGCGCGCGGCCAGGTCGAGCAACTTGAGGCAGAGATTCACGCCGACGCTCATGTTCGGCGCGAACACGATGCCGATATCCTGTGCGGCCGCCTGCAACTGCCCCTTCTCGGCCTCCGTGAAGCCCGTCGTGCCGATCACCATGCGGCGGCCGGCGGCGCGGCATATCGCAAGGTTGTCCAGAGTGCCTTGCGGACGGGTGAAATCGATCAGTACGTCGAACACGCTGGTGAGCCCGGCGAGGTCCGCGCTCAGCGGGATACCGATCTCGCCGATCCCGGCCAACATGCCGGCGTCGCTGCCGATCTGCCCGTGCTCGGGATGTTCGATCGCCGCCGTTATCGTAATGCCTTCCACTTGGCGCGCAGCTTCGATCAGGGCACGGCCCATGCGGCCGGCGGCCCCGGCAATGGCGAGTCGTGTGGTCATAAGGTGGTGTTCCGGTTTGGAATTTACGGTGCCCGGAAGATTAACTGATTAGGCGATGGCGTTACAGCCCGACTTGGCTTTCGTCTAAAGCCTCGTCTCTTTCGTCCCGAGTCCCGTCATTCCGGCGAAGGCCGGAATCCAGGGTTTGGGTCTTCTGGCGTCCCTCGCCTTCCTTCCGTGCCTTCTGCGCTTGCCTTAGCTTTTGTTTCGCCCTTGCTGGGCGAGGAACTTTTCTTTGCTTGCCCAAAGAAAAGTACCCAAAAGAAAAGACACCCCGACGGCCAAGTCTAAATCAGGGACAGACTCGAAGCGCGCGCGGAGGAAATGAAGCTGTAATTCATACAGGCCGCCTTGCCCGCGAACGGGTTACCCACCACTACACGCCATATCCGTCATTCCGGTGAAGGCCGGAATCCAGGGTTTGGTGTATCGGATTCTCCTTGGCCTTTTTTCCGCCCTTGCTGGGCGGGTTACTCTTCTTTGCTTGCCCAAAGAAAAGTAACCAAAAGAAAAGGCACCCCGACGGCTTGCCCCGCTGTGCGGGGTGCCCTCCGCTCCTCGCCCTTTTGCGCGCTCGCCTGACTCGCAGTTCGCTCGGCGCGTCGGCTACGCCGCCGCACCGCTCGAACAGCTCAAACACGAGGCTCGCTTCATCGCAAAAGAGCTGCGGTGCTCGGCAGCGCCGACGGGGAGAGGAAAGCCGAAATCAAAACCAACCCCGGCGTATTGGAGACTTGGGCCGGTGTAAACCAGGGGTGAGGGCGACGCCAGGCGCGGCAGCGAGTCCGTTTGATTTCGCCATCGGACCTCTGTACTGTCTGACAAAACCTAGAAAAGCAAAGAGTTTCCAGACGATGCATCGCACAATAATAGTTCGTATCACCCTTGCCGCCATTACCCTCTCTATCCTCGGCCATGCGAATGCAACGCTTGTTCGCGGCACGTTCACCGGTTCGATCTATAACAGCTGGGACCAATACGGTTCTCTCGGCCCAGCCGGTTACGACCATCAGATGGGATTGACCGTCAACGGCGAATTCCAATACGACACGGAGCTTGCTCCGGTCAGCGCCTGCGTGGAGCCAAATGCCGGCTGCTATTACCCCGGTGCGCTGACTTGGTTAGGAAACGCGAATATTGAAATTGATGGAATTGCCAGCCTCCCGGTGGTGGCGAACAATGGCGCGACCGTGCGCGTATACGATGAAGTCCAGGCTGGTGAGGACCATTTTTGGGTCGAGGTTTCGGATCAATTTTGGTGGGAGACGGATGACAGATTGTTCTGGCAGCAGGTAGGCATCTACCTGAGGCTCTCGGAGCGCGGCGACATAATTCAGGGAATTGCGCTTCCTACCAGCCTTGCCTGGAGTCCTGGCGGGAACACCCTTGAAGCAACCGGAGACTATTTTCTTAGCGAAGAGATTATTGATCAAACGACCGGCACCATCCTTTCGGCGCGCTCGTTTGGCGGATATTTTCACCTAGACAATGTAACCCTTACCGCGGTCCCTCTCCCCGCCGCTGCGTGGCTGTTTCTCGCCGGGATCGTTGCTCTGCTCGGTAGTAATATTGGTCCTAACGCCCGCAATTTCACGCATCGTTCTGGGTGAGACGATGCGAGACTCCGGCATGGCTCTGCCCCTGGACGTCCCCTTCGTCGGCGCAGCCGAGCACCGCAGCCCTTTTGCGATGAAGCGAGCCTCCTGTTTGAGCTGTTCGAGCGGTGCGGCGGCGTAGCCGACGCACTGTGCGAACTGCGAGTCAGGCGAGCGCGCAAAAGGGCGAGG
>JBAYTM010000334.1:0-3533 GCA_041675685.1 Thiohalobacteraceae bacterium | reverse complement strand
GCGTATCTGGAACTCACCGGCGAAGACCTGTTGGATACCGGCGTGTCGGTCATGGCGCGGCCGCCCGGTAAGCGCAACAGCACCATCCACCTGTTGTCCGGTGGCGAGAAGGCACTCACCGCGGTGGCGATGGTGTTCGCGATTTTCGAGCTGAATCCCTCGCCCTTCTGCATGCTCGACGAGGTCGACGCGCCGCTCGACGACGCCAACGTGGGGCGTTTCTGCGATATGGTCAAAGAGATGTCCGACCAGGTGCAGTTCATCTTCATCACGCACAACAAGATCACCATGGAGCTGTCCAACCAGCTGATGGGCGTGACCATGCACGAGCCGGGCGTATCGCGGCTGGTTGCGGTCGACGTCGACGAAGCGGCCAAGATGGTCGCCATGTGAGGTCTGCGGCTCGGCCGACGAAGCTATGGATCTGATACGCTGGATATTGCTGATCATTGGGGCGCTGATTGTCGCGGCGGTCTATTGGTGGAGTCGCCGCAGCGTGCGCGAACAGGAGCGCATGTTCGTGCGTACGGAGCCCGGTGTTGCCCACCGCGATGAAGACTTCGATCCCCTGTTCGCACCGCCCCGTCACCAGTCGAGCCGGGCGCGCGGCAGCGACGACGAGGCCGACCTGGACGCGGTACACCGCGAGCTGTCCTCGCTGCAGGAGCTGCTGCAGGCCGAGGCGGCCGACCGCGCCGGGCAACCCACGATGGCGTCGATCGAACTTCGTGAACCGGTCGAGCCGGAACCGGACTTCGTATCGGAGCCGATCATGGTCGAGCCTCGCGCGCCCAAAGATGCGGCTCCGGACCCGTCCCGCACGACCCCACCTCCAACCAGCCCGCCGGAAGAAAAGCTGGTCGTATTGTATCTGGTTGCGCCCGCGAACCAGGTCTTCCCGGGCGACGCCGTCGGCGCCGCACTCGAGGGGGCGGGTCTGCAGTACGGCGAGATGCACATCTACCACCGCTACGCCGATGGTGATGCGGGCGGCGCGCCGGTGTTCGGCGCCGCCAACCTGGTCGAACCCGGCACGTTGGAGATCGAGGCACTGGCCGCGACCGGCACACCGGGCCTGACACTGTTTTTACAGTTGCCCGGTCCGCTGCGTCCGCTCGAGGCCTTCGATCTGTTCGCCGGCTGCGCCCAGCAGATCGCCGCTCAGCTCGGCGGCGAACTGCGCGATCAGAGCCGCAATGCGCTGAGTCGGCAAACCCTGGAGCACCTGCGCGACGACGTCGAGCAATACGAACTGCGTCTGCGGTTGCAGCGCCACGCATGACCGCGGGCGCACGAGCGGCCCGGCGCGCCGCCGAGCTGCGTACCGAACTGCAACACCACAATTTCCTCTACTACGTCCTCGACGCCCCGGAAATCAGCGACGCCGCATACGACGGTCTGTTGCGGGAACTGCAACGGCTGGAGGCCGCGCATCCGGAACTGATCACACCCGACTCACCGACCCAGCGGGTCGGCGCTGAGCCTCTCAAGGCCTTCGGCACCCTGCGCCACAGCCTGCCGATGTTGTCGCTGGACAATGCCTTCTCCGAACAGGAGCTCGCCGACTTCGATCGCCGCGTACGCGAGCGGCTCGGCACCGAAGGGACGGTCGAATACGCCGCCGAACCCAAGCTCGACGGGCTCGCGGTGAGTCTTCGTTACGAGGACGGCCTGCTGGTGCAGGCGGCGACCCGCGGCGACGGCACGACGGGCGAAGACATCACCCAGAACATACGCACCATCGCCTCGGTCCCGTTGCGCCTGCGCGGCCTGGATTTCCCGCCGGTTCTGGAGGTGCGCGGCGAGGTCTATATGACCCGCGCCGGTTTTCAGGCCCTCAACGCCCGCGCTGCCGAACAAGGTCAAAAGGTTTTCGTCAATCCGCGAAATGCCGCGGCCGGTTCGTTGCGTCAGCTGGATCCTCGCGTCACCGCGGCGCGTCCCCTGGAAATCTATTGCTATGGCGTCGGCGCCGTCGAGGGTGGGGCCTTGCCCGATCGGCACAGCACCATCCTGGAGCGGCTCAAAGACTGGGGACTGCGGATCTACGCCGGCGTCGAATGTGTGCGGGGGTTGGAGGGCTGCATCGATTATTACGCAAGGATCGAGCGACAGCGTGACGGGCTGCCGTTCGACATCGACGGCGTGGTGTTCAAGGTCGACCGGCTCGATCAGCAACGCGAACTCGGCTTCGTCGCGCGTGCACCGCGCTGGGCGATTGCGCGCAAGTTCCCCGCTCAGGAGGAGACGACGCGCGTGCAGGCGATCGGCATTCAGGTCGGACGCACTGGCAAGCTGACGCCGGTGGCCAAGCTGGAGCCCGTGTTCGTCGGCGGGGTCACGGTCACCAACGCCACCCTGCACAACGAGGACGAGGTGCGCCGCAAGGACGTGCGCAGCGGCGACACGGTAATCGTACGCCGCGCCGGCGATGTCATTCCGGAGGTGGTCGCGGTGGTGCCGGCGCTGCGCCCGGCGAGCGCGGGCCCGCCCTTCGACCTCTACCGGCAGCTCGGCGGGCAGTGTCCGGTCTGCGGCAGCGCCATCGTGCGGGAGGAGGGCGAGGCCGACTGGTTCTGCACCGGTGGTCTGTTCTGTCCCGCGCAACGCAAGGAGGCCATCATTCACTTCGCCTCCCGGCGCGCACTGGACATCGAGGGGCTCGGCGACAAACTGGTCGACCAGCTCGTGGAACGCGAGCTGATCCGCGACGTCGCCGACCTGTATAGCCTGACGGCGGAGCAGCTTGCCGGGCTCGAACGCATGGGGCGGAAATCCGCGGAGAAGCTGGTCGCCGCACTGGAGAAAAGCAAACAGACCACCCTGGAGCGGTTCCTCTATGCGCTGGGTATCCCAGAGGTCGGTGAGGCTACAGCCGTCGCGCTGGCGGCGCGTTTTGGCAGTCTCGATGCATTGATCGAGGGCTCAATTGAGTACGCTAAGGCTCAAGCCGTCGATGCGGACGAGACCGCTGCGGCTCGGGCGCAGCGACTGAAGGCAACATCCCTGCAGCAAGTGCCCGATATCGGTCCCACGGTCGCTGACCGTATCGCTCAGTTCTTCGGCGAACGCCACAACCGCGAGGTGATCGACAAGCTGATCCGGGCCGGTGTTCATTGGCTTGACGTCGAGGCCACCCCGGTCGTTGGACAACGCTTGGCCGGCAAGACCTTCGTGCTCACGGGCAGTCTCGAGGCCATGACCCGGGACCAGGCCAAGGCGCGCCTGCTGGCGCTTGGCGCCAAGGTCAGCGGCAGCGTCTCGAAGAAGACCGATTATCTGGTCGCGGGTGCGGAACCCGGTTCCAAACTTGCCAAGGCCGAGCAACTCGGCGTCCGCGTGCTGGACGAAGCCGGCCTGCTACAGCTCCTGGGCGACTAACCCGTCACGCCTGTTCGCAATCCTCGGATTTAGCCACGCCTAAAGCGATCGGTGCGGCGGCCGATCATTCAGCACCGAACCCCTGCACAGACCCTGATGCTCTGTCGCTGCACTGGACTGCCATGAAGCCACAAGGACTTTCGCGAGTCGGG
>JBAYTM010000333.1:0-3534 GCA_041675685.1 Thiohalobacteraceae bacterium | reverse complement strand
CGGCAAGACGCCCCCGGGAAACAACACCGTATGCAAGGGGAACAATGGCACGCGTTCGGATGACATAACGGCAGGTGCTAGGTGCCAGGTGCCAGGGCCGAGGAGGAATTCACTTCCTCGGCCCTGGCACCTGGCACCTCGTCCCTGATCGACATCATTCACCCCAGCGCGGTGTCAGATCGTGCTCGATGTCGAGTTGATCGAGGATACGCGCGACGACGAAGTCCACCAGGTCGTCGAGCGTTTCGGGCCGGTGGTAGAAGCCGGGATTCGCGGCCAGCATCACGACCCCCAAGCGTGCGAGCTTCAGCATATTTTCCAGATGAATGGCCGAGAACGGCGTCTCGCGCGGCACCAGGATCAACTTGCGGCCTTCCTTGATGACCACGTCGGCGGCGCGATCGATCAGATTGTCGCTCATGCCGGCGGCGATGCTGGCGAGCGTACCCATGGTGCAGGGACAGACGACCATCGCGCGCGGCGCACTGGAGCCGCTGGCGACCGGCGCCGTCCATTCCTTCTGTCCGAACAGCTGCAACTGACCCGGCTCTGCGCCGTAATACTCCGTCAGAAAACGCTGCATGTCCGCCGCCCGGCCGGGCAGGTTGATATCCGTCTCCATCGCAATGACGATCTGTCCGGGCTCGGACACCAGCAGATACACCGGCTCGCCGGCGTCCACCAGACACTGCAGTAGACGCAACGCATACTGCGCCCCGGAGGCACCGGTAATGGCGAGGGCAATCGGGCGTTGGATGGCAGTACTCATGGTTGCGTAGCGTACAGCGGTTCACCTTGGCCGTACAAAAACTTTAACCGCGAAGGACGCGAAGGTACGCCAAGGAGAATCTCAAGCGAAGTAAACGATGGCTCGCCTTCCTTCGCTCGATGAGGACCCCAGGACAAAATCTTGACCCTTACAGCGATAGGCCTTTTCTCAACGTCCGTTACGCTTTCCTTCGCGTCCTTCGCGGTTGAAGTTCACGCCCGCCAACTCACTCCCCCAGCGCCGCCAGCAGTTTGGCGTGGATGCCGCCGAAGCCGCCATTGCTCATAACCAGGATGTGGTCGCCGGGGCGGGCCTCTGCGACGATGGCCGCGACCAGGCCTTCAATGCTGGCGACGATCTCGGTCGGCGTCTGCGCAGCCCGCGCCACGTCACCCAGATCCCAGCCAAGATCCGGCGGCTCGTACAGCCATACGCGATCCGCCTGCGCCAAGGCCGGCGCGATGGCGGCACGGTGCACGCCCAGGCGCATGGTGTTCGAGCGCGGCTCCAGCACCGCCAGTATGCGCGCATCGCCCACGTTGCGCCGCAGCCCGGCCAGCGTCGTCTCGATGGCGGTCGGGTGATGTGCGAAGTCGTCGTAGACGGTCGCGCCGCGCGCGATGCCGCGCAGCTCCATGCGCCGTTTGACGCCTTGAAACTGCGCGAGCGCGTTCACGGCCTGTGCAACGGGTACGCCGGCATGGCGCGCGGCCGCAATCGCAGTCAGCGCGTTGTGCACATTGTGGTCGCCGAGCTGACTCCACTCGACCACGCCCTGCAGCGTACCGGCATGCAACACCTCAAAGCGGCTGCCATCGGCACTCAGTTTGCGCGCCTGCCAAGTCGCATCGGTCGCACCGGCGGTCGCGTCTTCCACGGGCGTCCAGCAACCCATAGCCAACACCTCCGCAAGATTCGTATCCCCGGCGTTGGTGACGATGCGACCGGTTGCAGGGATGGTGCGTACCAGATGATGGAATTGGCGCTGAATCGCGGCGAGGTCGGGAAAGATGTCCGCGTGGTCGTACTCGAGGTTATTGAGGATCGCCGTGCGCGGCCGGTAATGAACGAACTTCGAGCGCTTATCGAAAAACGCCGTGTCGTACTCGTCGGCCTCGACGACGAAGAAAGGCGTCTCGCCGAGCCGCGCCGAGACGCCGAAGTTGCCGGGCACGCCGCCGATCAGAAAGCCGGGCGCGAGTCCGGCATGCTCAAGAATCCAGGCGAGCATGCTCGCCGTCGTAGTCTTGCCGTGCGTGCCGGCCACCGCCAGCACCCAGCGATCGGCGAGCACCTGTTCCGCCAGCCATTGCGGTCCCGAGGTGTAGTGAAGCCCCTGGTCCAGCATGTATTCGACCGCCGCATTGCCGCGCGACAAGGCGTTGCCCACCACCACTTGATCCGGCGCCGGCTGCAAGTGTTCCGGCGCGAAGCCTTCCTGCAACCGGATGCCCGCCGCTTCGAGCTGTGTGCTCATCGGCGGATATACGTTGGCGTCCGAGCCTGAAACGCGATGCCCGGCCGCGCGTGCCAGCAACGCGATACCGCCCATGAAAGTCCCGCAGATCCCAAGAATGTGAATGTGCATTTACGACCTGTCGTTTTGTCTGTACGTTTATCAAAAGCCTTAACCACGACGGCACCGAAAAGAAGAACCGGCACAGCCACGGTAAGTCGGTCCGTCCATACGCAGCGCCTGAGCCGCCTGAATGCGCATCAAAGCCGGTCATCCGCCTTCGGCCCGAATGGTTGAGCCGTCAACCGCTACCCGGAAATACCACGCGCACGATCATCACCGAGGCCAGGCTGTAAAGTACGGCAACGCCGACGCCGGTCATCAGAGAAACGGACAAGGCATGGCGCAGAATGTGCCCCAATACCAACAGGCTCCAGATCAGCAGTGCCAGCCACGCCATGGCCGCACCTGCCGCGGTATCCCCAGCCGCCTGGGCGGCATAGAGGCGCTGGATCAGCGGCAATGCCAGCAGACTCAGCAACTGGCCGGTGCCCGCCAGTGCAGCGAGGGTCTGGGTAAAGCGCTCCGGCTTGGCGACGATACGCAGCGCCAGCTGCGCGAAGGCCGCCATCAGCAGCAGGTCGAGGAGACTCACCGCGGCCGCGGCGCCAAGATCGAAGCTCAGGCGCGAAATCAGCAATCCGACGAGAAAGTAACCGATCAGGATGAGCGTCAGGAATTGCGGTGCGGCCGGGAGCTGTTGTGGTCCCGCCCGCAGCAGACAGATTTCCATCAGTTTCCACAGCACCGGCTGTCCTTCCTCCCGCTCGACGGCCTGCATGATAACGGGTTTCGCGTTGCCGATGGAGGCCGGTGCTTGCCCACATCGGCGTCAACGGTTAGCTTCGCGCTGTGCGCGACCACCCTTCCCCTCCACCGCTGCGCTGGCGTCACGGCAATCATTTCCGGCTGCTGATCGACGGCACGGCCTTTTTCCCAGTCATGTTGCAGGCCATCGATGCCGCGCAACGACAAGTGCTGCTGGAGATGTATCTGGTGGAGTCGGGCCGCCTGATAGACCGGTTCATCGGATCGCTGATCGCAGCGACGGCGCGCGGCGTACGCGTCTGCCTGCTGCTGGACCATTTCGGCTGTCTCGGCCTCAACAGCAACGACCGCACTCGCCTGACGCAACATGGCGTCGAGTTGGTCTACTACAACCCGTTGCGATTCGGTTCCTTGCGCCGCAACCTGTTTCGCGACCACCGCAAACTGATCGTCGTGGACGGGGCGTGCGCCTTCGTGGGCG
>JBAYTM010000332.1:0-3564 GCA_041675685.1 Thiohalobacteraceae bacterium | reverse complement strand
GATCATGATGATGTCTCCAAGGTTGGCCCCCCGTTCATTTTTCGGCCCAAGTTACTTTTCGTCCGACCGGAACTGGTCGTGGCAACCCTTGCACGTGGCGCCGAGGCTGCGGGTCGCGCTGCGCATGGTCGCAAGGTTGCCGCCAGCGACGGCGCGTTCGAGCGCGGTTGCCCGCGTGGCAAAGGTATTCTGCAACTCGCGAAAACGCGCGCCCTGCGTCCAGATTTCCGGCTTGGCGGCCGTCTTCACTCCGGCGCGCGGACCACTGCCGGCGGGAAACCAGTGGTACTGCCGGGTGGCAGCGTCGCGGATCTTCGCGGCGGGCGTCCTGAGGGCCGCGGGCTGGGGAGACGATGCGCGCAATCCGTCGTTGAGTGCCTTGAACTGCGCGCCGAGGTCCCGATAACCGGCCATGCGCGTGCGGACAGCGTCAACTGGCGCCGCCAGCAGCGGCGCGGCAATCCCGGCCAGAACCAGCGGAACGAGAATGCGGGTGCGAACCGTCGAAAACATCAGCATTTCCTTGTCATGGCGGAGAAGCAGGCGCACCGCCGATATCGTCGCGATCAATTTGTCTTTTTGGGGCCGCGGTACACGTCGTGGCATCCCTTGCAGGCCAATGCGCTGCCCAGCACGTTGGTGACGCCGTTCAGATCCCCCTTGGCGCCCAGTTCCGCCAGTTGGCTGGCGTTCCGGTCGAATGCGTCGAGCCGTTGCGAATAGTCGGCCCAGTTGGTCCAGACTTCGGGTTTCGAGCGGCCACCGGGAACCTGGGCCTCGAAGGCGACCCTTGAAGCGGCAGCGCCTTCCGCGATCGACCTGGTCACTTCGGTCAACTGGTCCGCAGGTTTCAGGCCGGCGGCAATTTCCCCCAGCAGTTCGGCATCCTTTTCAAGCTGCAACATGATGTTCTGCCGCTCGAAGATGATGCCCTCGGCCTCTTCCGGCGAATAGGATGCTTCAGCCGCCGCTTGCGCCGGTCCCAGTGCCGGGACGGCGGTCATCGGTGCGGCCACTGCCAGAAGGGCAAGGACAAATCTGGATTTCATCAAGCGAGTGCCTTTCTTCGGGCGGTTGTTCGGCCGGTCGCTGACATCAGGCCACCAGTTCCGTGATCGTGCGGTTCGTATCCATCGAGCCGGTGCCCCACTTCTCGACCTGCACCCCCATCGCCTGCTGCACCGAAAGGCCGATGCGCGAGGCAGCATCGGCGCGCCCTGCCTTGTGATAGCCGGTGCGGACACGCCCGCCGCCGCTGCCGATGACCATCATCGGAATGCCTTCGACGGCGTGCGACTTGGCGATCGAGCAATCCGAGTGAGCCAGCAGGAGCGTGTTGTCGAGCAGGGTGCCGGCGCCTTCCTTGATCCCGGCGAGGGCGTCGACGAAGTCGCGGCAGGCGACCATGCTTTTCGCCGCGAACCAGGCGACTTGCTCCTGGTAGCCGAGCTTCGGGTTCACCGGCTCCTCATGCGTCAGCGTATGATGCGTATCCGACGAGGCCGAGCGTCGCAGGTTGGACGCCGTATCGGAAAACAGCATGTTGAAGACCCGCGTCTGGTTGCATGCCAATGCCTGCGCCAGCAGGCCTGCCATCAGCTTGTGATTGACCATGACATTTTCGATGTCGGCATCGACAACGGTCTTCTGCGGCGCGGTCGGCATCACGAAGTTCTCGACTTTCGCCGGCGGCTCGAGCTGGAGGGCCAGCTGCTGTTCGAGCTGGCGGACGCCCGTGAAGTATTCGTCCATCCGCTGTCGGTCTGCCGCCCCCAGCGATTTCATCACGCGCTGGCGGTCTTCGGTCACTGCGGAAAGCACGCTCTGGCGCGCCATGGTGCGCGGGTCGGGCTTGAACGAAGCTGCGTTCGGATCCTGGAAACCTTCCCCGAAGATGCGCTGGTACAGCGCGACGGGTGAAACTTCGCTCGGGTTGGGCGAACCCGCTCCCCGGAACGAGTACGAGCGTTCGATGCCCGAAGCGCTGAGTTCAAGCGACCTGAAGCGCGTGCCGTCGCCGATCGCCTCGCCGATCAGCACGTCGAACGTCGGCGCGCGGACCGTCTCGGTCGGTACCGGGATGCCGGTGCGCAGGCCCAGGTTGCCGGTCATGTGCGGCTTGTTCGCCACCCCGTCCAGCTTGACATCGAAGCCGGAGAATATCGCCATCTGCTTGCGGTAGGGGGCAAGCGGCTCAAGATCGGGCGGCATCGTGTAATCGGTGCCTTCGCTGGTCGGGATCCAGCGCTCGGGGATGAAGCCGCAGCCCCAGATCCACGTCCCGAACCGCACCGGCAGGCGCTGTCCGGTGGCGGCAAGGGCTTCGCCGTTCACGTCGAGGAAGATGTCGAGGAAGGGCAGGGCCATGCCCACCTTGGCGCCATTGATCACGCCCCGCAGGATGGTCCTTCGGCTGATCTGGGTCATGAGTGCGCTCCTTTCTTCTGGGCCGCGACGGTGCGCTGCGGCCCGGTTCCGACTGGGCTGGACACGGAATAGAAGGTCTTGCTGAGCGCGATCGCGCGCATCAGGGCCGGCATCTGGTAGCGTTCCGCCTGAAAGCGGCCGAGCAGGTATTCGAGGAACGGCTCCTCGGCATTGGCGATGTCGCGACCCACGGCGGAGCGATACAGCTTTTCGGCGAGGCACAGCGGCACGCTGGGATTGTCATGCATCGCCTGCCCCAGACCGGGCGCACCGGAGAAATCCTTGCCGTCGAGCGAGCCGCTCAGGTCAAGCTCGGCCCCGTTCTCTTTTGCCCGGAATCCGCCTGCGCCATCGAAATTCTCCAGCGTCAGGCCGATCGGGTCGGTCAGCTTGTGGCAACCTGCGCAGACGGGATTGTCGTTGTGCTCCGCCAGCCGGATACGCGCGGTCGATCCGGGCTGGTTCACGGCGTCCTGCACGATGGCGAAATTCACGTCCGCCGGCGGATCGGGCACTTTCTCGCAGAGGAATATCTCGCGCAGCGCCTTGCCGCGCAAGGTGGGCGACGACCGCCCCGGATGGGAGGGCAGGGCCAGCAGGCTGATATCGGTCAGAATGCCGGCGCGATTGCTGTCGGCTGGATATTCGGCGCGTTCCCAGCCGTTGCGGGTCGCCACCGGCATGCGATAGATCACGCCCAGCGGACGCGACAGCCACGTTTCGCGCATGGTGAACAGATCGCGGTAATCGCCGCGCTCGGTGACGAGGTGGTTGACGATGGTGCGCAGCGTCTGCTCCTGCGCGTCGCGGGCGACTGCCGTAGTATAGGCGGGATAGATCGCCGGGTCCTTGAACAGATCGTTGAACCCGTCGAAGTGCAGCATGTCCCAGAAGAATGCGCGCACGGCATTTCCCAGTCGCGGAGAGGCGAGCAGGCGGTCGACCTGTCGCGCCAGGCCCTGTCCGGTATGGAGCTCTCCTTGCGCGGCTGCGCGCAGCAATTCGTCGTCAGGCGTGGAGTTGGTGAGGAAGTAGCTCAGCCGCTCCGCCTTCGACCAGGCATCGAGCCGCATCGCACCCGGTTGCGCCGGATCCGGCTCTGCCCGCTCGATGCGGAGCAGGAAATGCGGTGAATCG
>JBAYTM010000331.1:0-3567 GCA_041675685.1 Thiohalobacteraceae bacterium | reverse complement strand
TAGGAATTACAAAGAATATACACCAGTGGGCTGGACTCCTGCCAATGTAAAATTGTCCGACAGGGCCGGTAACGAACTTTACGACTCCACACGGCCGGTTTCGAAAGGGCGGGGCGCATCAACGGCGTGCTTCGGACCGAAGCTTCCTCAGTTGCCCAGCCTCCGCAGACCACGGAATTTTCTGTCCGCGTCGAACTGCAACTCGAACAGGCCGTGAATGCCTTCACGTGCGATAAACCGCTGCAGCGCGCTCGCCGGGAATCGCACTCGGCGGCCGTCCTCCGCCAGCGCCACGACATCGCGCGCCGCGCCCTGATAGTAAGCAAGGTAGTCTTCCGGCGAGATCGACAGGCGGAAAAGAATGCTGTGGTTGTCCGACATGAGATCGATGGTACAGAACCATCGAGTCGGGGGTACAGTCCGCGCGACCGGCCATGTAAAGTCTGTCTGCTGCGGCGCCGTCCGGGACGGCCGGCGTGCGAACCGTCGACAGGGCGCCGGGCGACCCCGGAAGCCATTCCAGCGAGTATGCGATGAAACTGACAATAGTGGGTGCCGGCCATGTCGGCGGACAGGCGGCGTTTACCTGTGCGCTGGGCGGGGCGCTTTCGGAGATCGTTCTGATCGACGTGCAGGCCGGTCTGGCGCGCGGTAAGGCCCTGGACATACAACATGCGCTGCCCTTGGCCGGAAGCGGGACACGGCTCTCCGGCAGTGACCGTCTCGACGCACTGGTGGATTCGGACATTGTCGTCATCACCGCGGGCTTTGCGCGGCGCCCCGGGATGCAACGCCACGACCTGTTGCGGCAGAACGCGGAGATCGTCGCGAATATTGCCGCGGCGGTTACCCGGTATGCCCCCGCCAGCCGCATCATCCTGGTCACCAATCCGGTCAACGTACTGGCCAGCCTGGTACAGCGCATTACGGAATTTCCCGCGCAGCGCGTGTGCGGCATGGGCGGCGTGCTGGACAACGCGCGCCTGGCTGCCGGATTGGCCTCCGCCATGGGTGTCGAGCCGGCACGGGTCGAGACCCTGGTGATCGGCGACCACGGCGAGCATATGGTTCCCGTACTCGGCTCCTGTCGCCTGGACGGTATACCGGTAGGGCAGAGACTCAGCAATGCGGAAATCGAATCGATTGTCCGGGCCGCCCGCCATGCGGGAACGGAGATCGTGGAACTGTTCGGTAACGGCAGCGCCTACTTCGCTCCGGGCATGGCGGTCGCGGCGGTGGTGCAAGCCATCGCCCGCGATACGAAGCAGGTGCTCTGCTGCTCGACGCGCGCGGCGGGCCACTACGGTCTGACTGGCGGCTATCTCGGTCTGCCGGTGACGATAGGCGCCGCCGGCGTAGAGTCCGTGCTCACGCCGGAACTGACTGCGGTGGAAGAGACGGCGCTGCGACAGGCCTGGGAATATCTCCAAGAGCAAGACCGGTTCCTGGGAAACGACTAGCTCCCGAGGATCTGCTGATGGGCCCGCGCCGGAATGCATCGGCGATAGCTAAGAGGATTTACGCACGAAGGGTACGGCCCACGCACAGCCGATCCGCTTCTTGTCGGTACGGTCGCCCCGACTCAATCAGCTTTGCGAACGCGCCTTCATCCGGACTCTGATCGCCTCTTCCTGATCGAGGTCGTCGAGTCGCTCCTCCAGTTCGCGTACCGCTTCTTCGGTCTCCGGTAACAGCACATCCTCCAGCGCGCGCGCGCGGCGTTCGGTACGACGGTAATCGTCGATCAGACGGTGCAGGTTGCCGGAAAGCACGGCCAGTTCCCGGGCGCGAAGCATCAAGCCGTGATAGATATCCGCCGCGCGCCGTGCTTGCGGCGAGGGATCCTCGGCAGGCGGCGTCTCGCCGAGCGGCGGATCGTCGGCGTGGCTCGGGTCGAGCAGGCGGACACCTAGGAAGTTATAGCGCCGCGGTTCGGTAGGCGCCGCGGGCGCGGCGCCGGGATACAGACTGAGCGCCTCCAGGCCGTGCCGACCGACCGCGCTGCGCAGCGCCTCGACGGCCTTCCGTTGCTGCGCCTGAAACTCCGTCATCGATTCCTCGTAACGCCCCAGTTGGCGCAAGGTTTCGGCGGCGAGCAGCAAACGCTTCTCGTCGAGGAACCGATAGCCCTCCTGCATGATCTGGCGTTCGTCGCGCAGCTCGAGCAGGGTGGAGCGGGTCGGCAGTCTGTCCTGTCCGAGGGCCATCAGCGACGTACCTCGTATCGCGGATCGATGTGGTTGGTCGTCATGGCGATGCCTCAGGCGGCGTGCGCCGTCCGCAGCGGCTCGATATGCGTCTGAATCTGCGCGTCGCTCAACCGGTGCAGTTCGGAACGCGGCAGCAGGGCGAGCAGGCGCCAGCCGATTTCCATGCTTTGTTCCAGTGTGCGGCGTTGATTGCCCTGGTTGGCGAATTCGCCCTCGAAGCCTTCACCGAGCTGCAGGTACAGGCGATCGATCTCCGTGAGGCCCTCGCTGCCCACCACGCTTGCCAGCACCCGCACCTGGATCGAACGTGCATACGAGGCATACAACTGATTGGCGAGATCCGGATGATCGGCGTGGGTGAATCCCTGGCCGGTCCCGTCTTTCATGAGTCGCGACAGGCTCGGCAACACCTTTACGGGTGGATACATATCGCGCCGGCTCAGCTCGCGATCGAGTACCACCTGGCCTTCGGTAATGTAGCCGGACAGATCGGGGATGGGGTGACTGATATCGTCCGACGGCATGGTCAGGATCGGCATCTGGGTCAGCGTACCGGTCTTGCCCTGGATGCAGCCGGCGCGCTCGTAGAGCGTCGCCAGGTCCGAATACATATAGCCCGGATAGCCCTTGCGACTGGGGATCTCGCCATGGCTTGCGGACACCTCACGCAGCGCCTCGCAGTAGTTGGTGAGGTCGGTCATGATCACCAGCACATGCTGATTGAGTTCGAACGCGAGATATTCCGCCGCAGTCAGGGCAAAACGCGGGGTCAGCAGACGCTGCACGCTGGAATCCGAGGCGAGATTCAGGAACAGCGCCGTGCGCGCCAACGCGCCGCTCTTTTCCATCGCCAGACGGAATGATTCCGCAGTGTCGTGCGGGATGCCGATGCCGGCGAACACGATGGCGAAGTTCTCGGCACCCGCGCTGCGCAGGCGGGCCTGCTGCGCGACCTGAATCGCGAGCCGGTCGTGCGGCAGGCCGCCTCCGGAGAATACCGGCAGCTTCTGGCCGCGCACCAGGCTGTTCATGATGTCGATGGTCGAGACGCCGGTCTCGATGAAGTCGGTCGGCATGGCGCGTTTGGCCGGGTTGACCGTCACGCCTTCGATGCGCAGCCGCTGGTGCGCCGCGATCTGCGGACCGCCGTCGATCACCCGGCCGACGCCATCAAAGACGCGACCGAGGATGTCCGGTCCGAGGCTGAAGTGCAGCGGTTCACCGTGAAAACGTACGCGCGTCCCAGCGAGCGTTAAACCCTGCGTCGCCTCGAGCACTTCGACCGTCATGAAGTCATCGTCGAGTGCCGCAATGCGGCCGAGGCGGGCGCGCCCGTCGGTGCCGATCACCTCGACCG
>JBAYTM010000330.1:0-3576 GCA_041675685.1 Thiohalobacteraceae bacterium | reverse complement strand
GATCCGAAATCTGTTTGCGGCGATCGGGGTGCTCGCGGTGCTGGCCGCCGGTGTCCTGTATTTCAGCTACCGTGACGATATCGAAGCCATTCAGGGTCTCGATCCGAACGCCCGACAGGTCTATGCCCAGATGTGGCAACGGCTCAAGGAAACCGGCACGAGCGCGGACGCGACCGTGTGGAAGGTCCCGTTGGCGGAGGGCATCAGCCCGGAAGAAGCGGAAGAGACCATGAGCTTCGTGGCGAACAGCCACAACATCATGAACGTCGGCGAGTTGCCGCTGTCCGAACAGGTCGGACAGATGGTCGGCGAGGAACAGCGCTTCCTGAAAATCTACCAGTACTGCGACCCGCGCACCGCCATGAAGATGGTCGATTACGCCGACGCCTTCTCCGCTTACCTGCCTTGCCGCATCGCGATGGTGGAAGACCGGCAAGGGAAGTACGCGCTCTACTCGCTGAATATGGATTTGATGATATCCGGCGGCAAGACACTGCCGCCGGATTTGCTCGAAGAGGCCAATCGCGTACGCGAAATCATTCGCGACATTATGGAACGCGGCGCGACGGGCGAGTTTTAAGGCGTCCTCGAGCACTTCTCTTTTGTCATCCCGGCGCATGTCGGAACCCGGAGGAATCCGCAGTCATGGGTGCCGGCGCCGGCATGACGATTGGGTCGGCATTTCCTTAAGGCGTATCGACGCCGAGACGCGTAACGCCCCCGATTGCCCGATTGCGCCGCGCGCGACGTACTCCCCTTCATTGACTCGACCGTCCGCCTCCGGGACACTGGACGCCCTTCGTATAGGCACCCGGCCGATGGCAGACAGTTACGACGAAATTCCCTACCAGAGCATCCCGTTCACCGATACCCACCCGGAAAACCTCGCGCTGTTCGGACGGCTGTTCGGTCTGAATACGCCGGACCCGGCGCGCGCGCGGGTGCTGGAACTGGGTTGCGCCGCCGGCGGTAATCTCATACCCCTGGCCTTTCATCTGCCGCAGGCGCAGTTTCTCGGGGTGGAACTGTCCGCGCGCCAAGTGGCGGACGGCCAAGGCCTGATCGCGGCGGTCGGGCTCGATAACGTCCGCATCGAGCAGGGCGATATCCTCGAACTGGGCCCGGGGCTCGGCGAGTTCGACTACATCGTCACCCACGGCGTGTACTCCTGGGTGCCGCCCGCCGTGCAGTCGCACATCCTCGATCTGTGCGCCCGGCATCTCGCCCCGCAGGGCGTTGCCTATATCAGCTACAACACCTGGCCGGGTTGGCGCATGCGCGGCGTTCTCCGCGACCTGCTGCTCTATCACACCCGCGATATCGAGGCGCCCGGCAAGCGTTTGAACGCGGCGTTGGAATTCCTGGAGCATTTCGAACCTATGCTGGCGCAAGTGGATTCGCGCGCAGCCGAGTATCTGCTCGGCGAACTGGACCGGCTCAGAACCTCGCATGCCAGCTACCTCTATCACGAATATCTGGAAGCCTACAACCAGCCGCAGAACATCAGCGATTTCATTGCGACCTGCGAAGCTCATCAGCTCGACTACCTGTGCGACGCCGATCTCAAGAGCATGTTCCCCTCGGTCCTTGGCGCCCGCGTCGAGCAATGGCTCGATCAATTCACCGATCTGACCGAACAGGAACAGTATCTTGACTATCTCACCAACCGCTGTTTCCGACAGTCGTTGTTATGTCGCGCCGATGCCGGCGCCACACGCGAGATCGAACTGGAGCGCCTGGAGCAACAGGCCTATTTCGCGTACTGGCGCGCGCCCGAGGATCTGGCGCTGGGATCGGAGCAACCGGTCGTCTTCAGCCAGGGCGACGACAAGGATTTGAACCTCAGTCATCCATTGGCGAAGGCGGCGCTCGCGTATTTGAGCCTGGAATTCCCCGACGCAATTCCCTATCCGGAATTGGCGGCGGCCGCGGCCGCCGCCGTGCGCGATGCCGGGAATCCCGAGGCCGCGGCGGACACGAACGGCATGCTCGCGGAATTATTCAACCTGTTTGCGCACCAGGCGGTCGGCGTGTCGCAGGCTGCACGGCATTTCCCCAAGACGCCGGGCGAACGTCCGCGTGCCCATCGGCTGGCGCGGGCGCAGGCCGCGCAGGGTCTCGGCCATTTGGCGACGGCGCATCATTCGACCATCCTGCTCGATCCGTTCTCCGCGCGACTGGTTCATTACCTGGACGGCAGTCGCGACCTGTCGGAACTGGTTGCACGACTCAGTGACGACATCGCGCAACAGCGGCTTGTTGTGGCGGATCTCCGACCGTCGGCGCCCGCGGTACTCGAGGCCCAGGTGAAGGCCAACGTCGAACGCCTGCTGCGGTTGTTCCTGCGGCAGGGCGTTCTCGAGTCTCCCCAGGGAGACTAGCGCTCGTGCGTTGGGCTATTACCGAATGTCTGTAGGGATGGAAGCGGAGCCTACGCACCGCGTATGCCGATTTCGCGCACCCCCGGTCGGGCCTCGCGTGTTGACGCGCCGCAGTGGAAGCGCTAGCTTCGGGTCCCCGAACAAGGCTTGCCGCGCAACGTGAATTTCTTCCATCAGCATACCCCGGCCTGTGCACGCCGAGTCAGTCAGATACTGATTCTGCTCGTCCTGGTATCGACGGCATTGCCTTTCCATTACCACCTTCATCACGACCACGGCACGCATGCAGCGACTGCCGACCGCGCGACCCATGAGCACGTCGCTCACGTTCATCTCTCCATCGACTTTGCGGGCGACGCGCATCACGGTGATAGCCACGCGCTCGATCCGGCGCCGGATCTGGTCAAGGGTAACGGTGCGCAGCTGCCGTTGTTCGCCATCCTGCCCGCCCTGTTTATTCTCCTGCCCCCGGCGACGCGACTCCTGCACCTCGCGCCACTGGCGTTCGCGCAACCGCTGCCGCGTTTCACGCGTCATAACACGCCCCCTCTGCGCGCACCACCGCGCGCCTGATCCGCCCCTACTGTCTGGGCGACAGCCGAGCTCACAGCCGTCGTTGTGATGCATGGCCGCCGCCGCCCGATCGATCTCCGTAGCGACCCGCGCCGGTCCGAGGGAGTTTCTGCCATGCGACTCTGGTTTGGGATTTGTTCCCTGTTCTGGCTGCTGTCCGTTCCTGCCGTTGCAGCGACGTCGGTGGCATCGTTGACATTGGGCCAGGCGATCGCGCTGGTGCTCGACAATAACCCCCAGCTGCAGGCTGCCGATTTTGATGCCCAGGCCGCCGCCGCGCGGGTCCGCCAGCAGACGCAGCCCAGCCCCTACGAATTGCGCGTGGAGGCGGAAAACTTCGCCGGCTCCGGGGCCGCCAGCGGCGTGCGCGGGCTGGAGACCACGCTGGGCCTTGGCCGTCTGCTCGAATTGGGCGATAAGCCGCGCCGGCGCGGAGAGGTGGCGGCGTTCGAAGCCGGGCTGTTGCGCCACGACCGGGATGCGCAGCGCCTGGATCTGTTGGCCGAGACGGTGCGGCGCTTTCTGACGCTGGCCCGCGTACAGGGCGAGCGTGAGCTTGCACGGCAGCGTGTCGCCTTGGCACAACGCACGCTGCAGGCCGTCGACCGGCGCTATCACCTCG
>JBAYTM010000329.1:0-3614 GCA_041675685.1 Thiohalobacteraceae bacterium | reverse complement strand
GCAGCTGGCCGCCATGCACCGCACCACGCGGACACAATTTGGCTGGTATCGGGATAACACCATAGGCTCCACGCCGCAGATCAACACGCCCGATAGTGATTGGATTAGCTTCTGGCGCGACCGCCGACTGGGCTTTCAGCTCGACTTGGCGGCACGCAACGGTTGGGGCGGCGAGCTGCAACGTCTCGGTGAGCGGTTGCTGGTGAGCGTCGGCGCGCTATTTCAGGATTACCGGCCGCGACCCTCACTCCTGCACGGCGACCTCTGGTCCGGAAACCACGGATACTTGGCCGATGGCTGTCCCGTGATTTTCGATCCCGCGCTGTACTACGGCGACCGGGAAGCGGACGTGGCGATGACCGAGCTGTTCGGGGGATTCGGTGCCGATTTCTACGCCGGTTACCGCTCGTCATGGCCGCTGGACGCCGGGTACGTCGTGCGTCGGCAGCTATACAACCTCTATCACGTGCTCAATCACCTGAATCTATTTG
This sequence comes from Thiohalobacteraceae bacterium, assembly GCA_041675685.1. Classification (GTDB taxonomy): domain Bacteria; phylum Pseudomonadota; class Gammaproteobacteria; order Thiohalobacterales; family Thiohalobacteraceae; genus JAHJQQ01. The sequence goes on along the minus strand of JBAYTM010000329.1, from coordinate 3,123 downwards.
GCGGTGGGTATCAGGGCCAAGCGCTGAGACTGCTTAGAGAGTTGCTGGCGGAAATCGGGTAAGCGGAATACTGGGGCGTCGGCTTTGGAGCGCTCCGCTCATGCCCGGCGTCCCGAGCAGTGGAATTTCATGCGCTGATCGTTCATCAGCCAGATCTCGAGGTTCTCGGCCGACATCGGGTGCGCGATGAAATAGCCCTGTGCGCTGTCGCAGCCAAGGATTTCCAGCAGATTCCAGGTGTCGATCGAGGTCACCCCCTCGGCCACCACCTTCATGCCCAGATTGTGTGCGAGGTCGATGGTGGAGCGGACAATGACGGCGTCGTCTTCGTCCTCGAGCATGTCGATGACGAAGGATTTGTCGATCTTGATCTGGTCGATGGGCATGGTCTTGAGATAAGCCAGCGACGAGAATCCGGTACCGTAATCGTCGACGGTCAGCTTCACGCCGAGCGTGTGCAGCTTGTCGAGGATGCCATGCGCCTGTTCCGGATTCTTCATCATGGAGTTTTCGGTGATTTCCAACTCCATCTGCTCCGGCGGTATGCCGAATTCCAGCAACAGCTTCTGCAAGGCGTCGTGTATATCCGATTGGGCGAGATTCCAGGTCGACAAATTCACCGATACCGGAATCTGAATGCCGCGCTGCCGCCACTGTGCCATCTGCCGTAGCGCATGCTGCAACACCCAAAGCGTGAGCGGCTTTATCAGGCTGGTCTTCTCCGCTGCGCTGATCAGGTATTCCATTGGCACCGCCTTCCATTTCGGCCAGCGCAACAGCGCCTCGACGCCGATCACCGCGCCGCTGATCATGTCCAGTTTGGGCTGGTAGTGCAGGAGCAGATCGTTGTCGTTGATGGCCGAGCGCAACTCGCTGATCAGCGCCAGGCGACCGATACTGTGGCGGTCCTGGTGGACGTTGTAGACTGAATAAGGGATCTGGTTCTGCTTGGCCACGTACATCGCGACGTCGGCGTGCTTGAACAAAGTTTCGGAGTCGCGGCCGTGGTCCGGGTAGGCCGAGATGCCGATGCTGCCGCCGATGGGCAGCTCGCGGTCTTCGAGACACAGGGGCTGCTCGATCGTAGCCGCGGCGAACTGGGCGATCTCCTGCGCCTGACGCAGGCCGGTATGCGGCAGCAGGATCGCGAATTCGTCGCCGCCCAGGCGCGCCACCGTATCCGATTTGCGCAGGATGCGCGTCAACCGCACGCTGACTTCGCGCAGCACCTGGTCGCCGGCCTGGTGGCCGAGCGTATCGTTGATTTCCTTGAAGCGGTCCAGGTCGATCATCAGCAGGCAGAAATTGGCGTCGCCGCCGCGTTCCGCGGCCAGAATCGCCTGCTGCAACCGATCTTTGATCAGGACGCGATTGGGCAGACCGGTGAGCGCGTCGTGGAGGGCCTGGTGACGCAACGCCATTTCGCGCTCTCTGATGCCGCGACGCATCTGCACGAAGGCTTCGATCAGATCGCGCGCCTCGATGCTGTTGGCGCGTGGCAGGCGCGCCTGCGGTTCGCTCGTCGCCATGGTTTTCATCGCGCGGGTAAGCTCGGTCAGCGGTTTGAGTACGGTCCGTTGGAAGAACACGAAGCCGAGGCAGATAAAGGTTGTCGCGAGCAGGGATAGCAACAGCAGATTGCGATTGAGGTCGCGGCCAACCTCGGTCCAGGTCGAGACATCCTGCTCGGCGCCGGTTTCCAGCTGCACGTCGATGCTGTCCAGGCGGTTCCAGATCGCGGCAAACAGTGGCTGTACGACGTCCTGGATCAAAGGAATGTCGTTGCGCCAGTGACCGACTCGTTGAGTCTGCCTGAATTCTTCGAAGCCAAGATGCCAGCTGCGCAGCGCTTCACGCAGTTGACGCAACGACTCGCTCGCCTGCAAATCGAGGTCGCCGGCGCGGTCCAGCTGCGTCAGGCGTTGCAGGTGTTGATTGCTCTGTCCGAGCAGGAGCTGGATGTCGTGTCCGGCATCTTCGAGGCCTTGCTCAGTATTGCCGTAGATGCCCGCGCTGCGGACCAAGTACAGCCGAAATGCGCCGATCAATTGCAGCCAGGTATGGCGGGCGTTCTCGAAGGTCTGGTAGCTCTCCGATTTGACGGGATCGCGTTCGGTGGCGATTTCGTCGAGTGCGAGTCGGATGGCGGTTTGAAAGCTGGCATTCGCGGGCGAGAGCTGGTTGTCCATCAGGGCTGCCGAAGGAAACAACCGGTTCACGTCGGAACGGATGTCCATGAGCGTCGCCGTGGCCTGGGACAGTGTATCGATGTTGCTGGCGACGCCTGTTACAACGTCCTGCAGTTGGTTGGCCTGAATCCATTCCAGTTCGCGGAGCGACGCGATATCCCGGGCGGCATTCGTCAGGTTGGACTCTACGGTCTCGCGATGCCAGGACGCCGGCGCAAGGATGTAGGACTGTAGCGCGTACTCGGCACCCCAGACAGCGTTACGCACGCTGCGTCCGAGCTGCTGAATCTGGTTGCGCGCCTCCAGATTTTGCGCGCTGGCTGCGCTGGTGGTGGAGACGTACCGTTGCGTCAGCGCCGCGCTGGCGATGACTACGATACCCAGAAATATCGCAACGCCGAGATAACGATGCCGGAGGCTGTGCTGGCGCAGGAGTCGGCCGAAGCGCGGTCGCCAGTTCATGCTGGTGGATTCTCCCGGCAGGTGTGCGGACGGCGCCAGCCGCCGGTCGCATCGAGGTTGGGGTTGGTGTTGTTATTCGCTGTATAGCGGCCGCCGTGGTGGTGGACTTTAGCCCGGTCGCCGACTGCGTGGGTCGCCGGCTGGGAAGGTCGCCGGTGGTACGGGAGGGTCAGCCGGCGTGGTAGCGGCGGCTGAGTTCGTGCACGGCGGCGATCATGGCGCCGGCGTGGTCGGGGTCGATCTGCGGATGGATGCCATGGCCGAGGTTGAAGATATGGCCGCTGCCCGGTCCGTAGGCCGCCAGCACCCGTTCGACCTCAGCGCGGATCTGTGCCGGCTGTGCATAAAGGACGGCGGGGTCGAGATTGCCCTGAAGCGCGACCCGGTCGCCGACCCGCGCGCGTGCCGCGCCAATGTCGCAAGTCCAGTCCAAGCCCAGGGCGTCGGCGCCGCTTTCTGTCATGGCTTCGAG
>JBAYTM010000328.1:0-3618 GCA_041675685.1 Thiohalobacteraceae bacterium | reverse complement strand
GTCCATATCGTGCCCGCCCTGATCGGCGTCATCCTGACCATGACCATGGTGCTGTTCACGGCGGTCGCCATCGTGCGCGAACGCGAACGCGGCAACCTCGAGATGCTGATCACAACGCCGGTGACCTCTGCCGAATTGATGATCGGCAAGGTCCTGCCTTATATCCTGATCGGACTGGTGCAGGTGACGATCATCCTGGCACTCGGAGTCGGCCTGTTCGACATGCCGATCCGCGGCAGCTTGGTGGACGTTTATCTCGCCGCGCTGGTATTCATCGCCGCCAACCTGACGCTGGGCCTGCTGATCTCGACCCAGGCGCAAAGCCAATTCCAGGCCATGCAGATGACCTTCTTCTTTTTTCTGCCGTCGATCCTGTTGTCAGGGTTCATGTTCCCGTTCGACGGCATGCCGCGACCGGCGCAACTGTTCGCCGAGCTGTTGCCCTTGACCCACTTCGTGCGCCTGATCCGCGGCATCCTGCTGCGCGGCGCCGAACTGGGCGAACTCGCCGGTGAATTGCAGGCGCTCGCACTGTTCACAGCAGTGACCTTGGGTCTGGCCGTATTGCGTTTTCGCAAACGCCTGGATCGACCCAGCGCGGCACCCCTCTCAATGGGCAAGCCCGTAGGGTGCGTCGAGCCGAAGGCTGACGCACCGGCCTCGGCGGCTATGGTGCGTCGCTGCGCCGACGCACCCTACGGAGATCCGTAGGTAGAGTACGAACCGTCTCCAGGGCCGGCGGCGCGCGCCGACGTGTCGTTCTCCGGCTAATCGTGGTTAAATCCAGCCCTCTGCCGCAATACCGAAAACCTATGAAGCCGCTAGTCCTGTTTGCATCGCTCTTGTCGCTTGCCACCGGCGTCGCCGCCGCGGAAATCACGCCGCAGGTGATTCTCCCCAAGCATCGGCTCGAAGCGCGCGAGCTCGCCATCATCGTCAACGATCGCGATCCGCTGAGCCGCGAGATCGGCGCGTATTATCGGCAGCAGCGCAACATCCCGGCCGCGAATGTCATCCGCGTCGAGTTCGCGCCCGACCGTCCGCATCTCGGCACCGACGAGTTCATAGCCATCAAAGAGCAGGTCGATGCCGCGACGGCGCCGCATATTCATGCCTACGTGCTTACCTGGGCGGCGCCCTACCGCGTCGAGTGCATGTCGATCACCTCCGCCTTCGCCTTCGGCTTTGACAGGCGCTGGTGTTCGAAGGAACGTTGTGCGACGACGCAGCCCTCACAGTACTTCGCCAGCGACAGTGTCGCGCCCTACAGCGACTTCAAAATACGCCCCACCATGGCGCTGGCGGCGGAGGATTTCGCCGCTGCGAAGGCGCTGATCGATCGCGGCATCGCCAGCGATGGAACGCGCCCCGAGGGGACCGCCTATCTGGTAAGTACTAGCGACAAGGCGCGCAACGTACGCGCTGCGCTGTTCGGCCGGATCGAACGCCTGTTCGGCCCGGCCGTGAAGACGCGTATCGTCGAATCGAACCGGCTCATTGGGCGTGACGATGTACTGTTTTATTTTACCGGGCTGGCAAAGGTCGAAGGCCTCGGTACGCTCGAATTTCGCCCGGGCGCCGTTGCGGATCACCTGACCTCGGCCGGCGGCAAACTGACCAATAGCGGCCAGATGAGCGCGCTGCGCTGGTTGGAAGCCGGCGCGACCGGCAGCTACGGCACCGTCGTCGAGCCCTGCGCGCACCCGCAGAAGTTCCCCAATCCGGGGCTCGTCATGCAGCATTATCTACGCGGCGAGACGCTCATCGAGGCGTACTGGAAAAGCGTGCAAATGCCCGGCGAAGGCATCTTCATCGGCGAACCGCTGGCGGCACCGTTCGACTTCCGGGATATCGAGGTACGGCAGAACGAGTTGGTATTGCACACCTGGTCGCTCCGTCCCGGTGTTTATCGGCTGCAGACAGCGCCGACGCTGGTCGGTCCTTATCGATCCGAACCGCAGGGTTTCCGTGTCGGGTTTCCCGTCCAGCCGTTGCGCATACCGAACACCGGCGCCGCGATCTATCGGCTCGCCCCCGTACCGGCACCCTTGCCCGGCGGAATACAGAAGGGTACCCAATGAAACCCACTGTCACGCGGCTCGTGACCAAGCTGTGCATGATCGGGAACGAAGAACACTGATACACTCCGCGCAGGCCCGGTGCAGATAACAAGGGCCGGGGGGGCACATGAAACTCGAACCAACGGATCTACAGGCCGCCGTGGCGGCGGGCATCCTGCGCGCCGACCAGCGCGAGGCCTTGTGGTCGTTTCTGAGCGAACGCACGCAGGGTAGATCGGGCGACCAGCCCGGCTTCCGTGCCACCCACATCCTTTATTACCTGGGCGGCCTGATCGCCATCGGCGCCATGACCCTGTTCATGACCCTCGGCTGGGAACGCTACGGCGGCTGGGGCCTGTTCGCCATCAGCGTCGCCTACGGCCTGCTCGGCATCGGACTGACCGAATACCTGCTCAAGCGCCGGCTGCGCATCCCCGCCGGTATCCTCGCCGCCTTCACCGTCGCACTGACGCCGCTGGCGGTCTACGCCCTGCAGGTCGCGCTCGGCGTCTGGCCCGACGCCACGCCGTACCGCGATTATCACGCCTACGTGAAGTGGCACTGGATCCTGATGGAGTTCGCCACCCTCGCCGTCGGCGCGATCATGTTTTACCACTATCGCCTACCGTTCCTGCTCATGCCCGTCGCCGTCACGCTCTGGTATATGAGTATGGATCTCGCGCCCTTCCTGTTCGCCGGCCTCGACGCGATGCTGTACTGGGAGGTGCGCAAATGGGTGTCGCTCTGGTTCGGCCTGATCATCGTGCTGATCGCCTTCTGGGTCGACCTGCGCAGCCGCCACGCGCGCGACGACTACGCCTTCTGGCTGTACCTGTTCGGCGTGCTCGCCTTCTGGGGCGGCCTGTCGATGCTCAAAAGCGACAGCGAACTGAACAAGTTCATCTACCTCTGCATCAACCTCGGCCTGATCGCCGTCGGCGCCGCCCTGTCGCGCCGCATCTTCGCCATCTGCGGCGGCCTCGGCGTCGCCGGCTACCTCGGCCATCTCTCCTACAACCTGTTCAAGGACAGCCTGCTGTTCCCCTTCGTCCTCACCTTCATCGGGCTCGCCGTGATCGCGCTGGGCATCAAGTGGCAGAAGTACGAAGGACGAATACAACGGCGGATATTGGGATGGTTGCCGCGAGAGGTGGGGGAGTTGTTGGAAAGGCGGCAGGGGGTTTAGGCTCGGCGACTGTCGATTGCCACTGAGGTAATGTCATGGCTTCGCTCAAAAACGGCATGCGCCCGGCGACGTCACCCCATCTTGAGTAGCACTTGCATTTAGAGTCCGGTTTCCACTGTAGTCGATTTCGCTTTGGAACCGAATGTCCAGGTTAAAACTACGCGTTGGTTAATCTACACTGCTAACGTTGAAAGCCAGCCGCGCGTGTTAGCGCGTCGGACTGGGCTGACTTGTTATAGGCTTTGCCTCTAATAACGCTTAAAGCCATTGGATAACTCAGACCCTCTTGCCCAAAACAACGGGATATTATGTTGTGGTATTTCGACTTTTAATTTATCGAGAAACATAGTTTCTTGTTCTGAGTAAGAAGAT
>JBAYTM010000327.1:0-3620 GCA_041675685.1 Thiohalobacteraceae bacterium | reverse complement strand
TGTAAACTCCGCTTTTTCGCCCGTTTCCGCCTTGCGCTGCATCCCCTGATCACGCTTTTCAACCGCCTGTTAGCCGAGCAGGCGCGTGAAGTCGTTGAACAGCGCCAAGCTCATCAAAGCGAACAGCAGTGCGATCCCGATGCGCTGACCGAACATCTCGGTGCGTTCCGACACGGGACTGCCCTTTACAAACTCGATAAGGTAATACATCAGGTGACCACCATCCAGTATGGGTACCGGCAGAAGATTCAGGACGCCGAGACTGATACTGACGATGGCCAGGAAATTCAGAAAGGTGCCGAGTCCAATGCTCGCGGTATGTCCTGCGTATTGCGCGATACTGATCGGACCGCTGATGTTGTCGAGCGACGCATCGCCGAGCAGCATTTTCCACAGCGTGCGCAATGTCAGCGCACTCATGTCCCAGGTCTTGATCGCCCCCTGTTGCAGCGCCACCAGGGGTCCGTAACGCGTCTCGGTGCGCAGCTCCTCACCCACCGCGGGCGGCACCCGGACATAGGCCCCGATACGGCCGACCGCGCCGGTTGCGTCCTCCGCACGCTCGGGGCGCACGGACAGCTCCATCGTCACCTCGCCGCGTTCGATCTCGACGCGTATGGTCTGATCCGGGCGCGCCTGCACGTAGCCCACCCAGGTGTCCCAGTCGGTCATGGGTTCGCCGTCCGCGCGCAGAATGCGATCGCCCGCCTGCATGCCGGCGCGCGCCGCGGCGCCCGCTTCGATGACCTCGTCGATCACCGGCGGCAGCGGCGGTCGCCAGGGCCGCAGACCGAGATGTTCGAGCAGATCGCCGCGCTCCAGCAGGCCTTCGGCCTCGGTGAGATCCAGATGGACCACCCGCTGGTCGCCGGTCGCGTCCTGGACTTCCAGTCTCAGCCGCTTGCGGTCGAGGGCGCCGTCGAGCAAGGCGAGAATCGCCCGGTCCCAGGTCGGTGTCGGCTTGCCGTCCACCGACAGCAGCAGGTCGCCCGCCTCGATACCGGACTGGGCCGCCAGGCCGGTCGCCACCGGCACGTCGAGCATCGGCTTGACGCCCGGCACGCCGTACACGAACAGGGCCCAATAGGCGAGGATCGCGAACAGGAAGTTGAATGCCGGACCAGCGATCACCACCGCCATGCGCTGTCCAACCGGCTTGCGATTGAAGGCGCGCTGCAGCTCGCCGGTCGGCACCGGGCCTTCGCGCTCGTCGAGCATTTTCACGTAACCGCCGAGCGGCACGGCCGCAAGCACGAATTCGGTCCGGTCGGGACCGAAGCGGTGCGTCCACAAGGGGCGGCCAAAGCCAATCGAAAAACGCAGGACTTTGACACCGGCCCGACGCGCCACCCAGTAATGACCGAATTCGTGCACCGTGATCAGCACGCCCAGGGCCAGGACGAAGGCCGCGATGGCAAACAGCATCCCACTCATGACAGTGCCCTCCGGGGTGATACCCCGATGCAGCTATCCGCGGCCGCGCGCGCGCAGCGATCGGCGTCCAGTATCTGCGCAAGGCTGTCGCCGGGCTCTACGCTGCAGGCGCCCAGACTCGACTCGATGATGGCCGCTATGCGATCGAACTGGATTCGCCCGTCCAGAAAGGCCTGTACCGCGACTTCATTGGCCGCATTCAAAATCGCCGGCGCGGTACCGCCGCGGCGCCAGGCCTGGTAGGCCAGATCCAGGCACGGAAACCGGCGCGGATCCGGCGTCGAAAAATCCAGGCGCCCGGTCGCGAACAAGTCCAGCGGCGGCACCCCGGAGTCCAGCCGCGCAGGCCAGGCCAGCGCATGCGCGATCGGTGTGCGCATGTCCGGATTGCCGAGCTGCGCCAATACCGAACCGTCGTCGTAATCCACCAGCGAATGCACCACGCTCTGCGGATGCAGGACCACCTGCACCTGCTCGACCGGCAGGCCGAACAGCCAGCAGGCCTCGATCACTTCCAGACCTTTGTTCATCATGGTCGCGGAATCCACCGAGATCTTGCGGCCCATGTCCCAGTTGGGGTGCGCGCAGGCCTGTTCCGGCGTGACAGCGGCGAGCTGGTCCAACGGCGTCTCGCGGAACGGCCCGCCGGAGGCGGTCAACAGGATGCGGCGCACGCCGGCAGGCCGCTCGCCGGCCGTGAACCCGGCCGGCATGCATTGGAAGATGGCGTTGTGTTCGCTGTCGATCGGCAGCAGGCATGCGCCGCCGCGGCGCACCTCGTCCATGAACAGGGCGCCGGACATCACCAGCGCCTCCTTGTTGGCCAACAGCACCCGCTTGCCGCAGCGCGCCGCTTCGAGCGTCGCCGCCAGGCCCGCCGCGCCGACGATCGCCGCCATGACATAGTCGACCCCGGTCAGCCCGGCGACCTGTACCAGACCCGCCTCGCCGGCCAGCACCTCGACGTCCGGCGCCGCGGCGCGCAGGCCCTGCGCCAAACGTTCCGCGGCATCGGCATCGGCCATCACGGCAACGCGCGGCCGATGCGTGCGGCACAACTGCAACATGCCTTCGACGTTGTCGTTGGCGGTCAGTGCTATGACCTGGAAACGCTCCGGATGCCGCGCCACGACGTCGAGCGTGCTGCGACCGATGGAGCCGGTGGCGCCCAGCAGGGCGAGTCCGACGCGCTGCGTCGCCTGATCGTCCCGTGTTGTCGGCTGTGCCGCACTCATCCTTCCAGACCACCCAGGCCCGAATTCAGGCCGACGCTCATGCCCAGCGCAAACACCGGCACCGCCGCCAGCAGGCTATCGATGCGATCCAGCATCCCGCCGTGACCGGGAAACAGGTTTCCAGTGTCCTTCAGACCCTGTTGGCGCTTGAGCAAGCTGATGAAAAGATCGCCGACGATCGAAATCGCCACGCAGATTATTGCCAAGACCGTGAAACCGAGCAGACGGTTCCCGGCCCAGCCAAACCAGCTCCCGGCCGCCAGGGCGAACAGCGCGCCGCCGACCAGGCCGCCGATAGCGCCCTCCCAGGTCTTGCCCGGACTGACGCGCGGCGCCAGTTTGTGGCGGCCGAGACTCTTGCCGGAAAAATACGCCGCGCTGTCGGCCACCCACATCAGCACGACGATGAACAGCACCCATTGCGGACCTTGGGCGCCGGCGCCATGGAGGTGGCCCAGCGCCAGCCAGGTCGGCACCAGGACCAGCGCGGGAAGCAGGACCTTGATCGATCGCCAGTCGCGCCCCAACTGCGGGCGGCCCAGCCAAGCGGCGGCCACCAGCCACCAGAGCGCAATGACCGCCAGCAGCCAGACCAGCAGTCGCGTCTGGTCTTGCAGCATCCACCAGGCCGCGCCCGCCAGAATCGCGAACGCCAGCAGGTACGCTGCCTTGACCGCGCCGTTGCGCATGGGGATCAGGCCGGTCCACTCCCACAGTCCCAGCAGCAGGAACAGTCCGGCGAGGATTTCGAAGCCTGGCGTCGGCAGACGCAGGATGGCCAACACGACCAGCGGCATGAGAACCACCGCCGTCAGCAGTCGTTTAAGCACCCTGGATGCGCTCCACCTGATCGCCGGTGCGGCCGAAGCGACGTTGGCGGCGCGAGAACGAGGCCAGGGCGTCCAGCAAGCGGTCTTCGTCGAAGTCCGGCCAGAGGATATCGGTGAAGTA